>NZ_CP042913.1:4179914-4381091 GCF_008065115.1 Bythopirellula goksoeyrii
GCGCCGAAAGAAGTCTCAGGAGTAAACTACTTGGCCCAAGCGGGAGGGCCAGTTACAATCCCCGCTACCAACCTAGCGCTAAACTTTTCGACCGCCAGGCGCTCTGATTTTCGACTGCCATTTACACCGTGTTAGGTTCAGTTTCCATCGCACAACCAATACATTGGGGGAAGGTGTCATTTTCCCAGAGAGAAGATTGCTGAGATTACAGTTATGTTGATAGTAAACAACGCTTGGACCATTGCAATGCAGGCGATAATAATTACTCAATGTCACCCGTAGGATTTAGCAGAGGCTGCAGATTAGATAACTAGCAAGTAGTCTGGGAGACTAAGTTTCGAGTGCGGATTATTCTGTGAACAGAGAGAGGCTAGCCCAGCGGCAATGAGCGGCAAATAAATACTCGCCAGTACTCTGGCATCCTATTCCGCAGAAAATAGCAAGGGTGCGAGGGAATATGGGTAGCACAAGAGCTTGCAGAAAGAGCGAGCCGGGCCCCTTGCTAGTTTCTGCGGCTTTGTAGGAAAACCCTCAAAATAGCTAGAAAAATGGCATTGCACATAAATCACATCTTGTGATATTCTATGCATATCGTGATAAAATGGCCTTTGGAGAGTATTCATGCCTGAACCTGAAAAAGTGCGTATGACTGTGACTGTCGACAAGGAGTTGGCTGATAGAGTGGCCGAATTGGCAGTAAGAATGGGTGCCAGCCAGTCAAGAATGGCGTCCATGCTCTTAGAAGCTGGGCTTCAGGATCAGGAATGGATAGTAAAGTTCGTTACCTCCAAAACTGCCAAGGGACTTTTAAAAGCTTTGGGATTTGAACCTAGGACTGATGAAGATGCCATGGCTGAGGAAAGGGAATTACAACTAGGAGAATAATAATGCGAAAGGATTCGCAAACTGCGCGATGGATCGTGCAAATTGGAGATTTGCCGAAAGTGATAGAGTTCATTGGACGTACGAGAAGAAAAGCCTTCTATAAACTTACTCCAAGTAAGAATGGTCTCGGTATTTCATTGAACGTGATAGAAGAAAAGTGTATAGGCGAGCTGGATCTGAACCGGCAACCTAAATAAAACTAATTTGACTCATACCCATTGAGCCAGCGTCTGGACAGATAGAACAGATTAGCAAGCCATGGGCGTTTCCAGCGGTGCCTTGACACCGAGATAGGAATACGCGCATGGCTGATTTTTTAGATGGCTCTAATAAGCAAAGGACTGTTTCGCATCCGCGACTTCCTCGAAGTGCGGCTGCCGAGCACCTTCGAGAAGTCGCGGATGCGGATGTTTCGTTTGATCCTTCTCAGTGGGAGGGGCCCTTAGGTAACACCCCCTCCCACAATCACCAATGCATAACTCAGTCTAATGAAATTGAACAGGATCTAGACAAGCCCCCTGAAGCCGGAGCAACCAAAGCAGCTGCATATCAATGTGCATTCCAACCTCTAGGTGGTGAAGATTGGTTGGGAGTCTCCTTCTATGTTGACTTCACGCGATCAGATGAGTCGAGTGATTCAACCGGATTCGATTCATTGGCCAGAACTTTGGATCAGGCTCAAGCTGCTGCTGTCGATCTAGAACGTGCTAAAGACAATTACATCCAAGTTGGGGCAGCTGACGAAGTGATGCTTGGTAAGCACGCCTTCATCGTTGCACCTAGCGGTGCTCGACTTGGTGGTAAAGGCGGACTAAGGATGCGTTGGCGGCTGCACAGTCAGCATGGCCTGACGGTATTAATAGCCAATATGCCTGAAGTGCATTCTTCTTGCCCTAATGTGAGCATACAAGCGAGTTCTGAACCACTCATGCGATGGGGCTTTTCTAAGGTTTGGGGGCTCATGCAGGACTATATCGCATCGATGGGCGGAGATATCGAGCGAAATCGTTTGTCTCGTGTTGATGCGTGCGTCGATCTTCCAGAAATCGAAGTTGGTAAGTTTTGTGAGATTTGTAATTCAGAATGGTTCATAACTCGTGCTAAGCATGGGCCGAATCCCTATCGCCAAAATGGACATGCTACAGGGTTCACTGTCGGGAAAACCCCCCTGCTCCTCCGCGTTTATGACAAGCTGCGTGAGTGCGGTCGTGAGTCAGTCAAGTTCTGCCTCTTAGTAGATCGCGGGTGGGCAGTTGTCCCTGAATCAGTTACTCGGGTTGAACTCCAGTTGAGTCGCACGACGCTAAAGAAATATGGCGTCGATACTGTGGAAGACTGGATCAATATGCGTGCGACAATTCTAGACAAGGTAATTAGATCTTGGTTTCGACTTACTGACGGCCCAATAGATCGCAGGCACACTGATCGAACAGCGATGCATCCACTCTGGGAAAACGTTTGCAACGCTTTTACTCACTGTTTCGGAGAGTCGGACAACTTGCCTTTGGTCCCTCTGCCAAAGCAGTCGGTAAATATGTCAAAGCAAGTCAAGCAAGTCGTCGGAATACTAGTCGGCATCTTTGCCAGAATTGGAAAACCAATCATTGACAATGAGAAGTTCTTTCGGGAGGCGGATTTTGCAATGCGTGATGTAGTAGCAGATCGTGATCTATGTGCAGAAGTTCGTAGAAAGATGATGAAGCTAGGCGTTCCTGTACCGCCTGTGATGGATGAAGCGTGTGTAGTTGAGAAAGACACTTCCGAAAACCGTGTTCGGGAGCAGAACCTAGGTTTACCTTTTTAGTGTGGAGTTTGTTTATGTGGAGGAGAGTCAATCGGTCGGACTGCTTTATGCAGGTGCTTTTTAATGTTTCCAAGAGGCAAACAACTGTGGAGGTTGAAGTTGATGAGGGGTATGCGAGCTATGGGATGACTCTGAGCATTGATCGGAAACTATCAAACGGGGAACAGTTAGTGTTTTGCAATACGTTGGCTGAGATGCCTCTGCCGAAGTTGCCACAGTCTATTGATACTTTGTGGAAAAGCGAGGCGAAATCAGGAATCGGAAATCGTGATCGAGAAAGGAAGGAATGTGATGCTGACAGTTAGAGAAGTGGCCGAAAGCCTCCGCGTGAGTCCTACGTGTGTCTATCAATTGATCGAGAAAGGAAAAATTGCATGTCATCGAATCGGTCTCGGACGGGGAGCGATCCGAGTATGTGAGAGCGATTTGGCGGGATATGTAGAATCCTGCCGCAAGCCCGGGAACAAAACGGCAATGAGACCGCCACGCCCTCGGGGACGCCTTCGCCACCTCAAACAGTAGCCCTTTGTGCTGCTGCCTGAAGGTAAGCGGGATCATGGGCTAGGTGGGCATAGGTCCGGGCAAGCATGTTCGTATCAGCGTGACCCATCAATTGAGACACCGTGATTGGATCAACCCCGTTTTTAAGTGCGTTGGTTGCCCAAGTGTGTCTAAGGGAATAGAGACTGTACCGAGTTCCGAGCAATCGCTTGAGAGTAAAAAAGCGAGAATTTACTGAACACTTCGTCCAGGGCTTGTTGCGAGTGTTGCGGAAGATTGGCCCGGATTCATTCCTGTCGAGCCAGCGTTTGGTAATTCGGAGTGCTCTTGTATTGAGATAGATAATTCGTGGAAGGCGGCCCCCTTTTGCTTCGTTGGCCGGAAAGACCCATCGAGAATGGTGAAGGTCTACATGTCGGGCTTCAACTCTCAATGTTTCCTGCGGTCTGGCTCCCGTTTCCCAAGTAACAAGCAACAGGTCTCGAAATGAACGGTCCCGTGTATTGCGTAACAAGCGGCGAAACTCATCAAAGGACACTGTTTGGTCTCGTCGCCCTGCAGGTGGCTTTTGGAAGTACTGCAATGGCGATTTGTCGATATACCCCTGCTGCACTGCCCAGGCGAGTGGACGTTGGATGGCTCGGCAAGCATTTCGTTTGTTGCCTGGTGCCCATTGTGGGTTGGAATCGATCCAGCGTTGAAGATGAAACGGCTTGAGCTGCTCGACGGTAAGTCGATTGGATATCGAGTCAACAAACAGCTGTGCTCGTGATCGGTACCACTCGTAGGTGGCATGACTTCGATGGATTTGGCACCACTCAAGGAAAGCATCAATGATGCCCGCAACCGTGTCTCCGGCTTGTCGCAGTTCCGGCGGGCTGCTCATGAGATGGTAATACTGCTCAAACGCGGCGTCCTCGTCGGGACCTAGATTGAACTGGTGGCCGTCGATGGTGACGTACCAGACACCGCGAGCAGGGCGATACCACGGCTTTGGAAACTTTTTCGACATCTTATAAACCTCTCAGCAATGGAAAACAATTCACCAAAGCGAGCTGAAAGGTTCGCGGGCTTCCTGGTAGTTGACGCTACTTAGGAAGCCTTTTTTTATGGCCCTATCTGTGACAGAATCTGTGACAGGCCATTTTGTGTCGACGTAAGTCAGTGGAGCCGAGGGGTTTCGAACCCCTAACCTCCGGCTTGCAAAGCCGGCGCTCTCCCAATTGAGCTACGGCCCCAAATTAAATGGGGAATGCGGATTTCGGAATAAGCATTGTGGAATACCTCTCTGGTATTCCGCAATCCGAATTCCCATATCTGCTATCAACCAGTGGGCGCACCAAGACTCGAACTTGGGACCTCAGCCTTATCAGGGCTGCGCTCTAACCAACTGAGCTATGCGCCCGCTCGGGCACTCAGTCGGGAGAGCACGCTGCCGCTTGCTATTCCCGTCTTGTGCCGAATCTCACATTTTAAAACGCAAATGGATGCTGTCAAACGGCAAAAATGAGGAATCCTTCGATCTACCTCAAGATGGTTCGCTCTGGCCTACAACGTGCTATAGACGCTATAACAAGCTTAGTTTACCGCTTACCTAGACAGACAGACTCTAGGACTCAGCTCATCGGAGCCTAAAAAAGGATTTTGCCATGCTCTCCCCTCATTTTCGACTGATTACAGCGCTGTCTCTCCTGTCGATTGTTCCTACTTCAAAAGCAGAGGCGGCACCTTCGGTGGCTGATGCTCTCAAGCTCACTCCTGTTCAGGCCGGTGTCGATTTCGACACGCCTGCAGCGGACAAAATCGACGAATGCACCATTAAGGCTGAGAAAACCAAAGGATCCACAGCCTGGGTCGTTCGTGGTCCTCAACGCGAGATTTTACGCGAGTTTGGCGATACCAACGGCGACAATGTGGTTGATATCTGGAGCTATTATCGAGACGGGTTGGAAGTCTATCGAGATATTGATTCCAACAACAATGGCAAAGCTGACCAATATCGCTGGTTCCATAGTTCCGGTATCCGCTGGGCATTGGATCAGGATGAAGACAATACAATTGATGGTTGGAAATTGATTTCTCCAGAAGAAGTCTCTGAGGAAGTTGTGAAAGCCCTAGCCGACAATGATTTGGCGAGATTCAAGAGATTGCTCCTGACTACGGAAGATATCAAGAAGCTAGGCCTCGATGCGGCCCGCGCTGAACAGTTGGAAAAACGTATTGAGGCCGCCCCCGACAAGTTCAAGAAGATCGTCTCCACGGCAGATTTGAAACCAGGGTTTGTTTTCAGCGATTTTGGTGGCGTCAAGCCGGGGATGGTGCCAGCAGGATCTCAAGGTGTTAGCAAGGATTTAATGGTCTACGAAAGCGTTTGGGCGATGGTGAAAAACGGAACCGAACATCGACAACTTCAGTTAGGCACACTTATTAGCGTCGGCGGTGCTTGGAAGTTGATCGACGGACCGACGCTGGGAACTGGCCAACAAGTGGCAGGAGGATTCTTTTTCGATCCTGGTGGGCAAGGTATCGGTGAGCGGGCCAGTATCGATAGCGAACTAGCGCCTACAGAGAAATTGCAAGGATTGCTCGCCGATTTGGAAAAGGTTGACGAAAAACTTAACACCGCTTCCCCGGCTGATAAACCGGAGCTCAACAAGCAACGGGCTGGACTACTGCTAGCGATTGCCAATTCTGTTTCGGATTCCAACGAACGAGATCAATGGCTCAAGCAGTTGGCCGATAGCGTGAGTGCGGCTACTCAAGAAGGGAGCTATCCCGGGGGAGTAGCTTATCTCCGTGATCTGGAAAAACAACTAGCCGAAAGCGAAGATACTCAGGACTTGCAGGCCTACTTCGAATTCCACCGGATGGCAGCTGAGTACTACGGGGTCACTCTCACTCAGCCAGATGTTGATATCTCGAAGGCCCAAGAACAGTGGATGAAAGACCTAGAGACCTTTGTGGAAACACACCCTCAATCGGAACATGGTGCCGAAGCGCTTCGAGCGATGGCTATGGGCTATGAAATGTCTGGCCAAACTGAACAGGCCATCAAGTGGTATCGCAAGCTGGCAAGTGATTTTCCCGAAAACATTGCGGCCGATCTAGCCAAAGGGGCTATTACGCGATTGAGCAGCGAAGGGAAAGAAATCTCCCTCAAAGGGACTGATCTCAATGGTGAGCCGGTGGACCTAGAGAAGCTACATGGCAAAGCGGTCGTCATTCAGTACTGGACCACTTCTTCTGAGCATAGTACAGCTGATCACGCTGTGCTGAAAGAACTAGTGCAAAAGTATGGCGGCAAGACGTTAGAGGTTATAAGCGTCTGCCTCGATTTCAATCGTGATGCAGTTATTCAATACCTCCAATCCAATCGCCTACCCTGGAAGCAAATGTATGCCGAGGGGGGGTTTGATGGCCGACTGGCTAGTGAGCTCGGCGTGGTTACGGTACCGTTGACCATCATGGTTGGTCCTGACGGAAAAGTCATCTCAAATAGCATTCAAGTTGCAGAAATCGAATCTGAACTCAAGAAGCTCTAGCACTAATACGCTAAGCCGCAAGCGGCCGCTTGCAGCTTAGCGTTTGCATTTCTTACAAAGCCAGACTTCTTTTGACAATCGACTTGAGAGAAAATCTGCTGTTCCCAGCATAATGCGAAAAACTGTCGATTGGCATACGAATCGCATGTAAGTTCACTCGGCTTCGATATCTCATCGAAACAACTCTCATCATGCTAGCAGACTCTTCTAGGCTATTATCTGATTCTGGCATGCGGGAGTATACGACGCCGGTAATGGACTCCCCGCACGAAAGAATTAACGATGGATCATACTATTGCACTCGAGGTAACTTGGGTTGCTATTCACCTCTTTGGGCTACTAGCGGCCTGGATGGTTCGCAAAGAGAACGCTGGTTCTCGTCAGACGCTGGCGCAGAGTGGGTTTTTTGCCAGCCTACCAATCATTGCCATGATTACCATCCTGGGACAGGTTTATTGTCTTGACCTGTGGCCACTCTCAGCAGGAACCCTAGGGGCCATGATAGTGACGGCAGTCGTTGACTTTGGTCCATGATCACCACCGCGATCGATTGCTGGCAGTACCCAGCGATTTGCCGCTAAACTCTCTCCAGCTTACCTAGGATTCCATTTGCGGATGTTTTTTCCGTCAGAATCGGAAAAAAACTCCCTTTCCGTAGCCTCGCGCGCCGAAACCATATTTCAGATCGACCGTTTCGGTTGGCGTGAAGGCATTCAATATCCTCGCCGCTATTCGATGGTCTAGGTGCACCACGTAGGTGCTACTCAATTGCAGCGTATCGACCGCTCGTGAGCCAAGGGCTAAAAGGGTGGGACATAGCGGCGAATAATTCAGGAGGGGGAACCATGCGGAGTTTCATGTTAGGTTTGGCACTGCTAATTGCAGCTACTGGACCAGCGGTTTCGACGACAACTGCTGCTACCAGTGACGAAAATGCAGCACAGCACATTGCCGACAATCTCAAAGAAAGCGGTAAGCTCAAGGGCTACCGCGTTGGCGTAAAGTACGAAGACGGGGTTGCGTGGCTCAAAGGAACTGTCACCAGCCCACAACAGAAACAAATTGCCGAAGAGATTGCACGCAGTAGCAATGGCGTTCAACACGTGATCAGCAAGATCGAAGTGGAACAGCCTGTCCAAGATTCTGCTACCTCGTCATCCTACGGACAAGCTGAAGCTGCTAGCTTCGGTAGTGCACAGGCTGGTCAGGCACCTCGTCAAGGTGCTCCTAGACAAGCACAGCGAAACAACAACATGCCAGTCCCCTATGCCTACATGGGCCAACAGGGGCAAAACGCGAACGTTCGGGCAGCTTCCTTTAGCCAACAGGCACAGTATTGTCCGGACGGGGCATGCATGCCAGGTGCTGGCGGTGGAATGGGCGGTATGGGAATGGGTGGTGACGGTGGCTACGCTCCTGGCGGCATGGGACCATCGGGAAACTATGACAATCCACAAATGCCTGGTTATGCCTGGCCAAGCTACGCTGCTTCCCCAAACTATGCAGCTCTGACCTATCCGAAGCAGTATTCGGCTTCGGCTTGGCCATACATCGGCCCATTCTATCCTTATCCCCAGGTGCCACTGGGCTGGAGAAAGGTCACTCTGGAATGGGACGACGGCTGGTGGTTCTTGGACTTCAAGGACTGCAAGAACTGCCGGTAGTGCAAGCTTTGAATTGAAAACTCGGTTCCCGACCCTCGCTCAGCATCAAGCTGGGCGAGGGTTTTTTCGTTTCGCGCTGCCAACCAAGCAGGAAGACATGCTAGCACCTGAACGCCCCACTTTTCTTTTTTTTCGCTACAATCAGAAAAGGCCGCAAGTTTTTCCCAGCTTGACTCGATAACAGTATCATCGGCTCAGCTAGGCTGTTGAGTCGCTTTTCGTCCAGTGGAGCGGAGTTGGAAAGGCAGAGCCGCCTAATCCGTTTTCCACACGAATCACTGATTTGATAAAGGCAGATTCGATGTCTCATCCGCGCAAGTTCACTTCTGCGATTCTGGCTTCCGTCATTGCGATTGGATCCCTTTCAACCACTGGTTGCTTCTGGGGTGTAACTACTCTAGGACCGAACTTGATGCCCTTCTCGATCCCTATTCCAGTGACTCCTTATCTTCAGAAGAAGAAAGAGGATGAATTCTGGAATCATGAACGCTATGATCGCGCACCAATTCTTGGTCCGCTAACATCAGGTGCCGATATTGTGGCTCTCGATCCTCCCAGCGATGACGAAGTTATGCGGGCACTAGAAAAGGCACAACCGGTTCAAGGAGGCGTCCCGTTCCTACACGAGCACAATCGAAACGACGTGCGAATCGTAAAGGAAAAGATCGCTGATTATATCGATCCGCCTCGTGTCTATCCCCTCATTGGACCAGCTCAACAGCATCATGCTCATTACAAGTGCACCATCTACTACGAAGATGTTCGTCGCATTGGCTGGCCTTTCCCTCACACATTGCGGGACGAGGATGCTCGTGAAGTCATCTATGTCGACCACAACCACCTTCACATGGTGGGAAATGTCGACAACGCTATCGAGGCAGAGCTTTAGTCGCCGCGACTGTTAAAGTCGCATGAATCGAGTAAACTCAAACAAGGCTTGCCGTCACTCCACGAATGGGGCCGGCAAGCCTCTTTTTTTGGAGGGGCTCCAACGCATTCCGCTATGAAGCCAAGGCTTCCTCTACAAATTCTGGCTATCCTTTTTGCTATTTGTTCGCCGGCGCACGCAGCACCGCCGCTCGATCAAGCTATAGTACGTGAAGCTGCCAAGTGCTATCGAGAGGGACAATGGCTAGCTGCTTTAGAGCAATTCAAGGTTATTGCCGCACGAGCTAGCGATCTAGAGTCCACCGCGAAAGCAAATTTCTATTTGGGTGAGTGCTCAATGCAACTCGGCCAACACGACGCCGCCAAACAGGCCTACCTGCGGGTACTCGCCGCAGGAGACGGCGCTGAGTATCGCTCCCGTTCTGCATTTCGAATCGGCGAGATTGCTCGCATGACAGGACAGACTGCAGAGGCCGAGCTTGCACTCAGGCAGTTTCTCTGTGAGAATCCCCATGATCCGTTGTCTCCTGCTGCCAACTCACTGCTTGGCGATATTGCAGCAGAGGAGGGATACTCTGCCAAGGCGATCGCTCTCTATCAAACCGCGATCAACGAGGAAACCGATAGTGGTTCAGTTGTTCAATCCCGACTCGGAATGGCAAGAGTACTCTTGGCGAGTGGCCAGCCAAACCAGGTTCCTGTCACGCTAGGTTCCCTAACGCAAAGTGAAGATTCCAACATCAAACTTGAGGCACTACTTCTACGTGGCCGAGCTGAGTATGACGCTCATCAATACGAGCGTTCACTCAAGACCTTTCGCCTCGCCTCTAGGCTTCCAGTGGCTAATTCACTAGTGAATCGTGCACGACTTGCGGCAGGCTGGTCACTCTGGAAACTCGCCCGGAATGAAGAAATCGCTGAAGAGATAGGTCAGATTCCTTTAGATGCGTTGCTCGCCACTGAGTATCATTATCTACTCGGGATGATGGCATACAGCAAAAAGGATTGGACCACTGCCATTGGCGAATTCACGCAAGCTGTTGCTGAGCCAACCTCCTCCTTCCACGATGCAGCATTGTACTATCTCGGTGAAAGCTGTCTGCAGAGCGAGCAATTTCATCAGGCAAAACAATGGGACGCGATATTGATCGACAACCACGGCGACAGCCAATGGGCCGATGACGCTGTGTGGACTCTCATTCAGATCGCTCGAAAGTCCGGAGACCGAGAGGAATTTGAGCAGGCTTCGGCGTTGCTTCGCTCACGGTATCCTCGAAGTGAATACTTGCCACTGTTGGCCGCAAATCCTTGGATCGAAAACTCCAATGATAATTTGCCAGCCGCTGGGACTTCGGGTACGGCAACCTTCGAGGAAGCAGTGGCCTTCGAGCGAGAAGGACACTTCGATGCCGCACTTGCAGCTTACAGCGACTTGATCTCTGCAGAGGGGGAGACGACCTTACGTCCCGAAGCCCTGTGGAGAATCGCACGACTCCACGAACGCCTGAAGCAAAGGAGCGAGTCGGCAAGTGTCTACAAACGACTACTCGCTGATTTCCCTTCGTTTGATCGGTCGGCAGAGGCCCTGATAAATTTGGCCCGGCTTAAAGCAGACCTAGGCGAGCAGGCAATTGCAGAGAATCTGCACAAAGAATTGCTAGAAAAGTTTCCCCAAAGCCCCCAGGCAGATGAGGCCGCCTATTGGCTAGCACTGGCAGCGGCCGATGTTAAGGATAGCGAAACAGCACACACCTACATCGAACTGATACTCGAATCCTGGAATCAACAAGAAGAGGCAACTGGTGATCGGCACAATTTGATTCGAGGGCAGGCCCTTTGTCTGAAGTGTCAACTCGATGCGGAAGATGGTCGATGGCCAGAGATCAGAAAACTACTGAACAGCCACGATTGGAAGTCTGAAACAGGACCAATATCCTCAAGATTGTCTTACTGGGAAGCAGAGTCTGATTTTCGTCTGGGTGAATACATTGCAGCACGTAAAAAGTATGAAAACATCCAATTGCTAACAGTAGGACTGGCAGAGCCTTGGATACCGATGGTTCCACTGAGGCTGGCTCAGCTGGCATCAAGACAGCAACAATGGAAACAAGTTTTGGAGCTAGTGAAAGACATCGATGTCTCATATCCCGAGTTTGAACTGGCTTACGAGGCGGATTATCTCCGTGGCCGTGCTCTAGCAGGGCTCGGGCAAATGTCCAAAGCCAGAGGAGCATACCAAGAAGTATTACAAAATGAATTGACAAGCGGCCTAGAGACGGCTGCCATGGCTCAGTGGATGATCGGTGAAACCTATTTCCACCAGTGCGACTACGAAAACGCCCATGATGCCTATAAGCAGGTGATGCTCAAACACAGATTCCCAGAGTGGCAAGCGCGTGCTGCCTTGCAGGCAGGAAAATGCGCTGAACTGAAAGGACGTTGGCAGGAGGCAATCCAGCTCTATAGGCAAGCTTTGGAGAGTTGGCAAGATTCCGAAGTTGCAGATCAATTGTCCGGAAGGCTTGAGTGGTCCCAGCGACAAGCCACCCTCGAGCCATCGACTTTGCTGAATTAATCTGAACCAAGCGTGAGTTCATTAGCGATGAAAACCACAAACTTAAAAGTAAGCAAGATAGCGAACGCAACAGCCTTGGCAGTTGCCATACTTTTTGGTTGCACAGTTTGCCACGCTCAGGAGGCACCCTCCGGAGCAGTGCAAATGGCCGAGCGATCGAAAAGCTTGTGGGATATGGTTTCCGCGGGTGGACCGATGGTCTATCCCATTTTACTCTGTTCATTTGTGCTGCTCTTGGTCGTCTTTGAACGCACCTTAAGTCTCCGTCGGCGTCGAGTCGTGCCTCGCCTGTTTGTCGAGCGATTTCTGTTACAAATCGGTGAAGGAGGGTTGGAGAAATCTGAAGCTCTCGACCGCTGTGATTCCAACGAGAGTTCCATCGCCAGAGTCTTCACTGCTGCAGTGCGCAAATGGGGCAAACCGGCAGTTGAAGTCGAGCAAGCAGTACTTGACGAGGGAGAACGTGTTGCGAATGAATTGCATCGCTATTTGCGAGTCATCAACGGAGTATCGACCGTTTGCCCGCTTTTGGGACTACTAGGTACGGTATCAGGGATGATGCAGTCGTTCGACGTCATTGCCAACAGTTCGGCTATGGGCCGCACCGAATTACTCGCAGGGGGCATCGGCAGCGCATTGCTCTCAACCGCTGCTGGCCTATCGGTCGCAATTCCAGCCTTGATTTTTTATCTCTATTTCGTCGGTCGCGTCGATACGCTTGTCATGGAAGTCGATCGACGCGGACAAGAGATCGTTCACTTGATCTCGGCCGAGGGACTCGAAGATCGCCGTAATCGTCCTCGTGGCAACTCGAAACAAAAGAAGGCAGCATAGAGCATCGTTTGAAATAAACTATCTCTATGAACGCCCCGGGATGCCATCCCGGGGCGTTCATAGGTTAAATCAAGGTGAGCAACCGTGCCCCTCAAGACACAGCAAGCTGAAGTTCCCCAATTGAATCTCACGCCGATGATCGACGTAGTGTTCTTGCTGATAATCTTTTTCATGGTGGCAACCAAGTTTGCTGAAGTAGAACGTGACATCGATATCGAGCTCCCAGAAGTTGCTGCCGCTGCTCCCCTCACCGCGGCTCCCAAGCAACGAGTTGTGAGCGTTCAAGCCGACGGCCAGCTCTTATTGGATAGCGAAGAAACGACTCTCACACGCTTAACCGATTCTCTCAAAGTAGCGCAACAGGAGTACCCCCAGCTCAGCGTGGTGATCCGCGGAGATGCCTCGTGTGCGTTTCAGCACGTCGCCGCCGCCTTGGCGGCATGCAAAGACGCAAATATTTCGGAGTTGGGCATCACAGTCAAACTCGCTCAGGCAGTAGCAATCACAACTCGCTAGTCGGTCTTTCAAGCGCGGCGAAGAATCTATGCAATACCCCGACCTACCACCGCTCGCCTATTGGGGACTCACTTCCTCGACCTGGGTGGCGATGTGGGGAGTGTTGGGAACGATCACAATATTGCTCATTGTGCTATTGAGCACTCGATGGGCAAATAAGCGAACTTGGCAAAAATGTGCGATCCTTTCGCTTTGGGTCCACGTGATCTTTGCTTTCTTGTCTGTTACCGTGCGAATCATTACGGGGGCCCCTGAAACGGGTGTCGATGTGCCCATTCGAGTTGCTGTATTGCCTGCCGAGGCACCTATTGTCGAATCGAAGCCAGAGGAAGAAATTCAACCGGATTGGGAACACTTGGCTGCCCCGCCACTTGTAGCACCAGCAGCTGATCCTCTTCCTGATCCCATTGAGGAGACAAACTCCTCAACGCCAGACTCTGTAGCTATGGAAAGTCTTGCCAAGGTTACCACGAAAAAGGAACCCTCCCCCCCTGCCCCACTCCTGAAAGCCCCCGCTCTTCTGCCGGCACCAGCCATCTCGCCGGCAAGCGACCTTGCAAAAACCGAACCCGCGAGCAAAGACGAAGACCCATCACCAGCCGAGTCCGCTCCGGAAACGAGCGAAACATCACAAAAACCTCCAGTGGAATCCATTGCGAGCGAATCTGAGATGGAACACCTCGACGAGACTTCAGACGTTGTCCCCGTGACCACGCCAACCACTCCTAATCAGCCTGCAGTTCCTGAGAAATATGCCGACCGCTTTGCCATGGATCTAACTAAATTGGCTTCTCAACGTGGTGGCAGCGAACAGACCGAGAAGGCAGTGCGGGCAGCGCTTGGCTGGCTGGCAGAAGCGCAATCAGATCACGGCGGTTGGGACGCCTCGCGGTTTGGCTCCGGGCAGGAACGTATAGTACTCGGCCACAACCGAGGTGGTGCTGGTGCCAGTGCCGACACAGGAATCACTGGACTCGCTCTGTTGGCATTTCTGGGCAATGGCCATTCCCACCAACATGGCTCCTATCGAATTGAAGTCGCTCGCGGCTTGGAGTATTTGCGCCAACGACAGCGTGCTGATGGCTCACTCTACGGTGAAGCCCAACTCTTTGCTCGAACCTACTGCCATTCGATGGCAACACTAGCGGTTTGCGAAGCCTTTGCCATGACTCACGATTCTCGACTTGAGCCTCTGGCTCGGTCAGCAACTGCTTACTCGCTCGCCATGCAACATCCGACCGATGGAGGTTGGCGCTATCGTCGCGGTGATACAGGAGACACTAGCCAACTCGGATGGCAACTCATGGCACTCAAGAGTGCTGAATTGGCAGGCATCGAAGTACCGAATGTCACTTGGACACGCATTGAAAGATTCTTGCGGCGGGTAAGACGTGGAAATGCAGGTGGCCTAGCGTCCTACCGCCCCGATAGCCCTGCCAGCCGCACGATGACCGCCGAGGCGTGGTTCTGCCACCAACTGCTGCAAGCCGACCGCAACTCAGCGCTCAACCCAGATTCCATCCACGAAGCAATGGAATCGCTCTCGACAGAGCTACCCTCCCCGAGCAATCGTAACCTCTATTACTGGTACTATGCCACGCTAGCTTTGCAACAGAATCAAGACCATTCTCCCTCTTCCGCAAAGTGTTGGGAGTCGTGGAATCATGCATTGACCACAGCGTTGTTGACCACTCAGGAAAACGACGGTAGCTGGAATGCCGACACGGTGTGGGGAGGGTACGGCGGTCGGGTCTATACGACGGCACTTTCCGCCCTCTGCTTGGAAGTCTACTACCGCTACAAACCCACTGTCGAGACTGGCGAAATTGCGGGTCGTGAGGGTTGGCAATCTCTCCAGCGATAAGTCCTTCCCCGTGGGGCAGCCATCCTGGCTGTCAAACACCTAGGAACAGGCGGATTTACACCTCTTGCGAACCGGAACCGGTTTGACTTACCACTACCTGCCAGTAGAATCTACTGTAGTGACTTCTAGCTCACAGCCGAGTGTAACGACCTAAGGTCAGCTGACCTGATTATGTTGAGCGAACGTTTCGCATTGACTAGCTTACTCTCGGCAGGCAAACGGCAAAGGTGGCAACTGCTACAATGTTTACTCCAGGTATTTGGCAAGCGCTGATTGTGGCAATGATCGTCCTGCTACTGTTCGGCACAAGGCTTCCATCAGTGATGCGGTCGCTAGGCGAGGGCATCACCGAATTCAAAAAGGGAATGAAGGGCACCGAATCGGATCCGAACAGTCGTATTGAGGACCAGAGCGAATAGTTTCTGCGCGATTCACTTTACCGATATCCCTGCCAGCTAGTTTCGAGAAAGCCCCTTGGTTTCGAGAGAGCCCTGTAGTTTCTAGAGAAATAGTCACTCACGATGTGCCACGCGTCCCTTCTGTTTGGATTCATCAGCCCCAGCCCCGGCGAAATGATGCTGATCGTCCTGGTGGCCTTGCTGCTGTACGGAGGTGATTTACCCAAGGTCGCGCGTTCGTGGGGAAAATACTTGTCTGAATTTCGCAAAGGACTTTCAGGAATACAGAACGAATTCAATCACGCCATTTACGACGACGAACCTCGCCGCATCAGCTATCACGAATCCGAATACAACAATCCCCAATACGACAGCCCCACCTATAGCGAGCCCGACTACAGTGGCCGCGAATCCGTCGTCAACAGCACTCTCGACAATGTCACAACCTCTGATGATTCAGGCTCTGACGATTCCACATCAGAGCAGGCTACACCTTCAGAAACCCCAGTCGATCGCCCCGAGTGCACCTAGTCACTCTTCTCAAGGCAGGCTAAAATCCAATTTCACCCGGGCGGCTAGCTCAGTTGGTTAGAGCGCTACGTTCACACCGTAGAGGTCACAAGTTCGAATCTTGTGTCGCCCACTGTTGTGTGGCAACGACTTACGTCGATTGCCAAATCGCTGGTTGAGCCCGACTACCCACAATACTACCCACAATCGGGTAGCGAGCCAACCGAATCGGACGTTCCAGACCTGTTCCCTCACACGGTTATTGGAGAGTCCGATTATGTCCCGCCCTTCAACTGGTAAGCCCTGGCTACACGAATCTTCTGGTTATTGGTGCTCCTCGGTCGAGCGCAAACGTGTCTATCTCGACAAAGACTACAAAACCGCCTGTAGGAAACTGCGGCAGTTACGGTCTGAACGTAAAAAGGCCGAACAAGGGGCCTCTTCGGAATGGCTCACGGCACCTATCTCAGATCTGGCAGATGAGTTTCTCGACGATATCTTGGCTCGGAGGAAACCATCGACCCATACCAATTATTGTTACCAGCTCTTGAGAGCCCTCTCAATTATTGGTCCCTCAACTCCTGTCGTGGAAATAGGAAAGCTTCATTTGGCCAAAATCGAGCAGAAAATGGTAGGCCGGTACAGTCCCTCAACTATCCGAGACACGATTGCTGTAGTACAAACAGTTTATGGCTGGGCGGTGAGGCACGATTTGCTCTTTGATAATCCCTTAGTCGGTTATGAAAAACCTCGTGGGCAGGCTCGCACGCGAATAGTATCTCCTGCCGAGTTTCAAACACTACTCCGGCACAGTGATCAGAGTTTTCGCTGTATTCTCTTAGCACTCCGCTGGACCGGATGCCGACCCGTGGAGATTCGAACACTTGTGTGGGATTGGGTTGACTTAGAGGCGGGTTGTTGGATTCTCAGAGATCACAAGACGATTACTAGACAGAGGAAACCAAGACCTCGGATCATTCCCTTGCCAATCCCTATGCTAAAATTATGTAAAAGACTTTCTCAGCAGAATCCTGACCCGGATAGCTTTGTTTTTCTCAATGCTCATGGAACTCCTTATACAAAAGACACTCTATGTCGAAAGATGTCACGAGTCAGAAAACGGGCTGGCATCCAAATGAAGGCGGGAGAGCAACTCGTTCTCTACTCAGCTCGACATACCTTTGGAACGGAGGCTTCTGGCAAAGTCTCTGATATTGAACTGGCGGAGTTGATGGGACATACTGATGTGCGGACCACACAGCGTTATGTCCATATTGATACCGATCGCCTCAAGGAAATTCAACGGCGGGCCATCAATTCAATTCGGAGATAATATTCGTTTCATAAATGCATAATCAGCGGAATGGCATAACATAGAGAACGGGTTCCTCTTCTCTGTTGACTTTCACAAAGGAATAAATACAGTACGGCAAAGGGCAATTAGAAATCGACCGGTCGGCCCGTGGCACCCTGAAAGTACCCACAATCAGTACCTGCGGGCCGACCGAATCGGACGTTGTTGCTTTTCTGATTCCTCGGAGAGTTTTACTCAGCCTCATGTCTAAGTTCGGGAAAATGCCTCAGTGATGATTTACTCGTATTGCGATGGCTACGTTGGGGCGACTGTCTCCCAAGGATCGATGATTCCACTGCCCATTCCATTTCTGCTGCTTCGACATATTCATGAGGGATTCTCAGCGCCTTCCCATACTTACCCGCCGAAGGAATCTCAAAAGCGCCCAATTTGCCCGTTAAAATGAGTTGGCGCACTCGCTCTGGACTGATTCCCCACTTCTTCGCTACTTGGCCGATTGAATGACTACGGTGAGGAAGGTTGCTGCTTACCATCGATTTATTCCTTGACTTTCAGCACAGACGCTTTTCTGACTTCCTGTGTTGTTGATCCTGCACTAACTCAAAAGTGGAGGCAGGAGCACGATGTGCTCCTACCTCCGATAGCTAAGCGGCGTTCAAGACGTTTAATCTGGCAGACGCATCTGCCGTCCTTACCACAAATCCCGAGAGGTCCTCCCGTGCAATCCCTTTGGCACTGAGCCCAACAACACATCCGGTTTTGTCCAAAAACCGAGCATCGTGCTTGTCTGCTGGAATAACGTGGTATCCATTCCAACAGTCGGGAACGACTGGCCAAAACACCACCGCGACATTTCCTCCTGCCTCAAGCAACGCCTCAGCGTCGCTGTTGTTCTTTTCACTGAGTGAAAACGTCAGGTGGTAATTCGGCGGAAATGGCTGGTCGACCAATCGGCCTCTAAGGAAGTGCCACATCCTCGGTCGGAGCTTGGTGTAGTCGTAAAACTGAATGTCGTTGAATTCAGTAAACAGCTCACCATGAAGCCGCTCCCAGGGTATGTCACTCGTGCCATTGAGCCGAACGGCTGGTACTAGCCCTAAGGCCTTGGCTTCGGCGCGCAAGTAATAGAGATCAGCC
The DNA here is from genome assembly GCF_008065115.1 of Bythopirellula goksoeyrii. Classification (NCBI taxonomy): domain Bacteria; kingdom Pseudomonadati; phylum Planctomycetota; class Planctomycetia; order Pirellulales; family Lacipirellulaceae; genus Bythopirellula; species Bythopirellula goksoeyrii. Next base: position 4,198,348 of record NZ_CP042913.1, read on the forward strand.
CTCAAAAGGTGCATAAAGTGCTCCTGGTCTTCGAGGTACAGTGCTGATCGCCTGTCACGAGCGTTGGCCGATTGCAGCATCGTCATCCGACCTGAACTGTGCCCCAAACAAACTTTGAGGCACGACTGCGTAGCTGAGGGACAAAATACCCCCGAAGTCAGATAGAGAATCTTCGAGAGAACTCCAACTTTTCGGGACTTGTCTGTCTTGGTTGACGTACTGAGTAACTGCCGTGGGGGACCCAACTTTTCGAGAATCTCCTTTGCGGTAAAGTGGTGAAAAAACGACTGCGGATCTCCTGTGCGAAGTACCCGAAGTAGCGAACGTTTTGTTTTTCTCTCTGTCATCTATGCCTCTCTCTTTGTGCAGCAAGGTTCACCGAGGTGGGTGCTGCACATCCCTAATTCCTCGCCTTAAACCCACAGGTCTAAAGCCAGGAACCGAGAGCAAGAAGACGGATGCCTGATTAAGAAAAACGCCTAGCTAAAATAATCCTGGGGTTAAAGGGGGTTATGATTGAATGCTTAGGGAAAAACTTGAACTAATGCACGCTTGGTTGGAGTCCGTGGAGGTACTGTCCGCTTACGCTGTCGTTGCCCGTGACAAGGGGCTACGCCTTCGCATGAAGAACGGGTTCCTCTTCTCTGTGCTGGGAGAATCGCAGCTGGTTAAGGATTATTTTATTTTAGGTACTGAGTTTTATGCCGTCGTTTCAAAGGTGAGGCTTAGCCAACGAAAAATATAGTCGCTGAGGCTAGTCGCTCTGGGGATCCCTGCATGCTTGGTCTCGCCGGCTGGTTCATAGCGGGTATCACGGAGTTTGTTGGCCAAGGTCTCTACCGGGACTCCATGTTGCAGACAAAGCGACGTCAAAATACCAATAGTGTCTGCCAGCCCTGCCATGGTGCTTCCCTCTTTGGCTAACTTGAAAAACATCTCGCCCGGAGTACCGTCATCATAGAGCCCTACTATAAGATACCCTTCATGGCCTGCGATGTTAAACTTGTGGGTGATCGAATGTCTCGTTTCAGGAAGTCTTCTTCTCGCTGCAAACGTGGCCGTGGCAAGCGGCGTATCGGAGCCTGCTGTTTGACCAGGTTGTGTTTGTTCAGATGGAGTATTGTGCTTATCAGTCATCGTCTAAATGCTCCTCGGATCGGCACCTCAATCCCTGTTCGCTGGCAGACCTCTCGTGCCGCCTGGTAGAGAGATAGTCCAAAATATTCACTCGCCAGGTCCAACTGATTGCCCTTAGAGCCACATCCAAAACAGTGGTAGGCATTTTTATTCAAGTTGACTGAAAAACTGCGACTCCGCTCGGAGCTTGATTTGTGGATCGGACAGGGGCCGCGTAGCTGATCGCCGTGGCAAGTGACCTCTTGCCAATCCATGAGTTCTAAAATACGCCGCATCGGGACTTGCTCCCTTATGGCTGCGTAATCGATTAAATGAGTTGATTGTTGTGATTCAAACTGTGTCATGCCTTGACCTTATCACGCTCCTCACTGCTAAACAAAACTATCTGCCCTGAAGAAACTATTCTTTTCAACAAATCAACTGCCTTAACTGAGCCGTGGAATCAGCTGGTACCACACCGCTGACACAACCAACAAAATCCGCTGGTACTCATAATGGAGTGTTTTTCTATTGGGTCCCCCGGTCCGAATGGTGAGCCGGTTACTATGTTTTTCGCGATAAGCGTGCCCACCGGGAAACGCATAGTCAATCTTGTCACTCCCCCACAGTCCCAAGAAGTTTCCGCGATACCAGCGGTCATAGATGATCAGGTCACCACTGGCGAGCAGAATGAGCGTATCATCGACCGTCACATGGTCATCGGCGTGTTCGTCGCGGGTATCGAGCAGGGGCAACCTGCCCCACTGGATTGTTGTGGTAGCCATGGGAATTGGTGTTCCTTTCTTTTGAGAAAGTCTCTTACTTTGAATAAATGGGGCTGCACAACATTGTGCAGCCCCCCAGGGTTGTGGGGCCAGGAAAGTCCTTAAGACTCGCTGTCGTCAGGTGGAAGCTGAAGAGCGTCCGACTGCAAGGAAGTCGGCTCTTGGACGAGGCATTCCATCACCTTCGTCCACAGCTCTTTAATCTGCCTGCCTGAAGTCGCCAGCCAGACCGTATCGAGCAACTCTTCTTTTTCACGTCGAAGCAGGAGGATTCGCCTGCCAAGCTCTTGCTCAGCCAGTAATTCCTCCTCAAGGATCGCCGCACGCCTCGTTACCGCAGCAGTCACTTCGAAGGGAATACTGCGGTAAGAGTGGTCATGACTCACCTCTTCAATATCGCAGCCTCGAATCGTGGCCACCATTTGCCGTATCACTTTCACATCTTGTCGTTCAAGACGCTTCATCTCTTGCGAAATGGTGTCTCGCTGCTCCATCAGCAAATCGATCCCAAGCAACTTCGTTGCCTGACGTTTTGCTTGGGCTTCCGTACGCTCAAGCAGTCCAGGATCTTTCGTGCTGTACACTGCCTCAATCGCTTTGTCGATTCGTCTCGCAATGCGATCTTTCCAATGCTCACGTTCTGTTACAGTTAATGCCATGTTGTGTTCCTCCTTGAATAGTTCACCGCCCTCGACAACAGGGACGACGGTGACTGTTAATGGTGTCCCTCGCCAATAGCCCAACGTGCCACTAGCCAAGTCCCCACTTCCCGAAACAAACTGGCATCAAGCTGGGAGCGTGATAGTCCAGCCCCATTCTCTCAATAGCCTCCGAGGAGAGGTCACCGCAGTGACCTTTCCCCGAAGACAAAGGGTGCTAGCCGCAGCCAATTACCCGCAAAACGTTGGTATGAATGCCACCAACACCTTCCACGCGAACTCATGCAACTGCTCTCGAAGTTCAGATGGCCAGCGCAAATAACCCGCTAGACAAAATCCGAATCCAAAGAGCATGTAAAAAAGCCTTTGTTGTCTCGTGTCGTGGTAGTTCCTTCTAAATTTCATACGCTTTCGCTCCTTCGTATGTGGTCGTAAGGATGTTGAATTAACCGCAGTCAATAAAAACTTCCAGGCGAACCGAATTAAACCGACCTTGAAAAGCGAATCTTGACAAGGAACGGAAAAAACACACAGGGTGAGTCGTTTACCAAAGTTCTAGTGGCACCTCACGGTAGTGCTGCCAAAGAGTCTGGATTTTTTGTTTGCTATAACCTCGTCCTAAGAGGTCAATAACGATCTGCTCTCCGTTACGCTCCAGCAACGCATCTGGACGCTTCTGGTTGTCGTGAGGAATCGAATCTTCTGGAGTCAATTGGAGACCTTCCAAAGTTGACTGGGCATCAAGCCTCAAGAACACTTCGGCAAGATTAATGTCATGTTCCACTTCTCGTGGCCGAGGCTCCCGGCAATGTCCTCCATACTCTGCTACTGCTTGGGCCGTGGCGGTGATGCAGATGGTTCTCGTAGGGACAGCCATCTTCCAGCGTTTTTCATTCTGCCAGGCAATTTGACTAATCTCAGGAATTATGCTTCCTGGGCTCCAACGAAGTAGAGGTTCGTTGAGTTCCAGCCGGCAGACCATCCCCTGCCAACTCATTGCCAGCCCACGCTGACTGAGTTTGCGAATGACTCGATAGGCGCACTCTTGCGGATGCTTCTTGTCGAAGTAAAAATAGTCTGCCAATTGGGCAGCGGTCATGACGCGCACCTTGGTTGATAGCGTTTTGATAATCTGCGTTGTCGTATCACCCAGCACCTCGCTTGCCACCCTGCCCTCATTCCAACTGCGCCCCCGGCGCCAACTTACGTGCTGTCTACTTACCTGCCCGCACCCCGACTATCCGTCCTCGCCCCTGCCCTGCGAATTTCTGACGTGCCGCCCCCCGCCTGTACCCGACACTTTGGCACGATTCGCCGGCCCGCAATCCGACGTATCACAGGGTTGCCGCCACGGGATCGTAGCCCTATCGGACAAGAGTTGGTCGCAGCCACAGCGAGGACAGGCCTCTAGAGGCCGTTGGGAATAAAACTTTGCCGAGCAGGCTGTACAAGCGAGGTACAGCTGACTAACTTCGGGATCGGTTGCTGGATTGTGTTTGTTGGTCATGGGACGACTGGGAAACAATTTGTTTTAAAAGAGGAGGCCTTTGGGGCCTCCTCGCGGTTTGGAAGAGAGAGTGCCTTAACACACGGCAAAACCTCCACAGTGCCTCAGAAAGCCGATAAACTCTTGCATATGCTCACCAGTTACCCGGTAAGGAGTTTGAGTTTCGACTTTCGGATCGAGCTGCGCTAGTTCCTCGGGACTAAGCAGTCGACCATCGGCCGTTTTACGAAGTGTTGCGTGTACTTCGATGCCTCCTGGCTTTTCACGCAGCAAGGCTTCCATCCGATCGGCGATCTGATTGCAGGTTTCCTGGTCCTCAGGTCCATCGCCTCCGTTAAATGCCATTGCCTCAATTAGCTCCTGGTCTAATACATCAGCACACGTTCGGTACATCGCCTCATGTAGCGGTAACCAGCTCCAGACACTTGCTCTAAAGTAGTTACCCTGTTCATCACTCGGCTCTCGTCCATAGACATCCATTCCCATGGTTCGTTCCTCCTCAATTGGACCGAAGTCAGACACAACAAGGGGCGACTTCGGTACGTTTGTTTGCCCCTCGCTCAAGACCGCAGCCCTCAGCGAAGTCCAAACCGAATGAAAAGGACAAAACATGAGAAAACTCATTCCAAAACCGTACAGGGAGCGGGTCAGGTCTGCTGCGGTAAGTTGCAGTGTTTCTAACCAGCTCCCAGTAAGGTTTCGAAAGCTAATGTGGACGGATTCACTCCTTATGCAGAGCGATGCATCTAGAGGCGGGGAAGCATCCATTTGCCAAAGAGCATTCCATTTTGGAGAGGTAAGCGTGAGCAACATAGTTTTCCCTTTTAGTCGTTAATGGTCGTTCTTGCGCAGAGGCAGAATCTTGTCACACGGAGAGCTTCCACTTTTCTTCTTGCTTGAGTGCCGCTAGGAGTTTCCGCAGTGCTGCCGCTCTTTGATCGTGATGTGCGTCTCTGGAATCTGTTGAGACTTTCACAGAACACTCCTCCTTGTGAACTGAAGGAACTGTTTGTGGCACAACTTTGCGTGGGAGTGGCAAATTGCTTAGCTCAGCGTGCTTCTCGAGTGTTGTCGGAAACTCTGACATCATGCGAATTGGTTCCCGGTGACCTTTGCCGTCGTTAAACAACAGGAAGAACTCGCCAAACGTACTACTTGTATCGATCACGGAGTTACGTTTCAGAATTGGCTCTTCATTCTCTTGCTCACTAGTAGTGGTCCGCAGGCCCGACCGGGAGGTACCAAGCCTCGGAACGATTTCGTCTTTGCTGTAGCCTTGCAGATCGGCTAGTTCCTGGCCCTTACTCGTATCCGTCGTGAAGAACGCCTTCACCGCGCAATTGTCGCCCACCACTTGTGACATGTCGGTACCACGACTGCTTCGCAGCTGGGCTTCTGATTGATAGAGCATATGGATGCGAATCCCATACTTGCGGCTGAGGACGAGGGCATCCTGAAAGCTTTGGCCATGCACGATCTGGGCCGCCTCATCGATCACCAGAGGAATGTTCCGCTTCGATTGCCCAGTTTTTTGGCGATAGGCGGCCGCGTTAATGACCGTCCAGGCAGCGAGCGTCCCTACTGCCCGGGCAGCGAGCGGCTCTTGCAAAGTGGGCAAGAAGAAATAGAGCACTTGTGAATCTTCGAGGGCCTCATCCACATCAATCCGCTTAGTAGGATCTTCTCCCCTGGTTAAGGAGGGATAGTCGAGTAACTGGTCGAGTGCATAAAGGGCTTCGGCGGCTTCGCGGCCCTGTTTTTGTCGCTTGGCCATCTCGGAAAGTTCTTCACCTAACTCTAAGAGCGTTGGCGACACGACTCCTTGGTGGCCCAGTCTGATAAACGCTTCCCGGATCGTGGCGTAATTGAGACGCCCGAAATAGCCCGTCCCAAACCCTTCAGCATAGGCGAGATTCAGCCCAGCAGTCACAAAATTTGCTTTTCTGGCCGAACTGCCTGAGAGGCTCTTACAGCTTTGCAGTGGGTCAAAGAAGTACGATTCATCCAAAGGGTCGAGCGATAGCCACTTGAGTACTCGACCCAACCGTATACATTCTTCCATAATGAGGTTGAAGGTAAATAAGTCACCTCCAAGGTCGACTATACATAACGGGTCGATCACCTCCTTGCCACCCACTTGGTAAGGCTGGAGATACTGGAGCATGAGCGAAGTCATGAGCACTGATTTCCCTCCCGAAGTCATGCCCCTGATTTGCATCATGGTGCCGTAGTGAGCTACGCGGGAGTAGCCCACACGTTGGCCGGTAGCCAGATCCGTGCCATAGCAAATTGAGTCACTACGAGCTTTCATCATTCTTCCTTGATGACGTTATAGGTAAAGAGGTCACCCCCGAGGTCGACAATACATAACGGGTCGATCACCTCCTTGCCACCCACTTGGTAAGGCTGGAGATACTGGAGTATTAGTGAAGTCATGAGTACTGATTTTTTACCACCCGTTTCGCCGCGAATTTGCATCATCTTCCCGGCGTGGGCTGCGCGGGAATAGCTCACTCGTTGGCCGGTGGTCAGATCCGTGCCATAACAGATAGAATCAGTACGAGCTTTCATCATGACTTCTTTCTCCGCTCACGCAGACAACGAGCCAAAGTTTCGGCAGTCGGTCCCAGGCCGACTTGCACCTTATAGCCCCCGAAGCGAGCATCGGCAGCAAGACTTTTTTCCAGCTGAGCAACCCGTTCGGGAGTATGGCCGAGGAGGACTAGTCCCAACTGGCCACTTCTTACCCACGCTGCCTGACGCTTATCAGCTAGTGCCCGCTCGAAAAAGCTAAGCGCCTTGTTCCGCACAGCAGCCGGTTTGCCGGTCGTTGCCTGGAAGACCCGTAACACTACCGGCTCGCCAAACTCTTCTGTGACGATATGCGGCACATTTGCCGCCAGGCCTGCCTTGAGAGTTTTCATTTCTTCAGGCAAAAGTCGGTACCGTCTGCTACCGGGCTTTTCCAGAAGGCAGTAATACGCCACAGCAATCGCAGCATCGAGGGCCACCGGTCCCGGCTGCTTCGGTTTGATCTCGCGGCCAATCTCTTTGCCGCCGGCCGCAGTCAAGGTCGCATAACTGAGTCCTCCCGGCAGATCCATGCCTTGTACGTTTAGCCAGTTCCGGTCCCCAAACCGGCGGAACACATGTCCCGCTTCTTTCCCGCCAAAGAGGGACTCGCTCACCGTGGCATTTAGCGCTACGCCATTGCGATACACGTGTCGCAGCACGGCCAGGTCACGGGCTGCGTATTCGGCGGCTTTGCGGCGGAGGGGCGACGGGTCGGGTGGTCGTGCGGTGGTCGGCATAGTGGGGTGCTCTTTCTCGTGTTCATCGTGGCGCAAGTTCGCGCCCGCTCTAGGGTTCGGTCGTGGGTTTCGTGTTCTGTGGGCGGCTCAGCCAGCTGACAACATGGCGCCAGAAAAAACGGTCCGGGGAGTGCCAAAATTTTGGGTTGCGTAATAACGATGTCCCTGTTTCACAACACCGATTCCCACCTCGTGGTAGTCACCGACAAGGTTTCGCTGATGTCCCGGGCTGTCGATCCAGCCCTGATGGATACTTTCGGCAAGCTCGATAACCGTCAGCCGAGGATCTTCCCAGTACGCCAGGTTCTCGGCACATGCGGAGTACTTGTAACCAAACTTTGTGATGCGATCCCAAACTTCCACGCCGTCGCTCAACACATGTTCAAATTCTCCCAGAGCAATCATTCGCCCATTGTGATAGAGCGAAGACTGCTCGAGCTTTTCATTCCAAACCACTTGAGGCAAGCCAAGGGTCAAGCGGTAGTAGTTGAGCTTCGCAAACAACAGCCACGCCATCTGGGCACATGCAGGATCAGTTTGATGAGTTGTCTTGTTGGGGAGAGGCGGTAACGGGTCGGTAGCGGTTGCCGACTGGAAAGACTTGTAGATAAATCTTGAAAGCTGCCAGACAAGACTCACAGCATTCACCACCACCCAGATCGGCAAGGGTAAGATGATAACGCGGTGCTTGGTGGTTTTAGGCTTCATCACATCTTGTCCCTTGACTAGAAAAAAGTGGGGCGAGCCACTTGCTTGTTAAAAAGCAAGTGACCCGCACCCGTTCGACTAACTACTTAGGCCGCGTTTCCTGAGAGTAGCCCCATTAAAGGCGACTCACCGTTCTCGCGGGCTGGAAAACCGGCTTTCGCCCGGTCAACCACCGACTGAAGTTCCTTCCCGAGCGCGCTCAGGTAGTTCTTCAGTTCCAATGGACAATTGGTATCCTTGGCAAAGACTCCGCATAAAAATGCGATCGCCTCAGCCGCGTCCCCCAATTGCTCAGGCTTCATCGTGCGATACGAACGACCTCCCTGTTCATTCACCCGAGATAGGCCCCATAAGGGTCCCCTTTCGGTAATGAACAAATCCGTGATCGTTGTCTCATTTACACGTGCAGATTCCGTGGGACGAAATCGTTCTCCGTTGTTTCTGCTTCCGTTTTCAATGTGCTTGTTGTTATTCATGAATAACCCCATAGCTTTGCTCCTCTTTATGTGGTGTTGCTTTTGAAATCGTAGAGAGCAAAAAGCAGCACCGTTATCAGTTCCGCTCTCCTATAGCCATTCCCTCAGGAGCGGTAATAGCGAAGCGAACAAGAGCAAGAAAACGAAAATCAAAACAAACTAGTAGTCGTCGAACAAAAAACTCGCTTTCTGTTTTTAGTGTGTTTGTTATTTCCTGGAATGAACTTCTTTGAGTCTCTCAATTTCATAGTGACTCAGTCTGTGAAGGGTCCACTGATGCATAGAATTAAGTGGGATAAAACGATTGTCGCTACTTAGTTTGTGGGCGCGAACAAATATCTGGAGTGTCGAGGCATCGGTGATAGCAATCTCTGCATCACTTACGTCGAGCCTTTGACCATTCCACATGGCAAAAATTAGTTGATCGAATTTCAAGACACCACTCTCAATGCCGATCGTTCCTGTGGCAGAGGGTATCTGCTTGGAAAAGTAGAGACCGAACTTCAGCTGCTGGCCTTGCCGAGAAAGAGCAACGCAAACTGGCTTTGTTCCCAACCGCCAGACTCCGGCAAGTGATGCCAGATCACGCTCTGATAAGAAAATGCGGTCTTCCCCAAAAGGGTCGTCCCAGCCTTCGCCAAAGGGATCTTCCAATAAGGAGCTCTTTTGAGGAGACTTTGCAGGTGGACTCCACTGGGGAGTTGGAGCGCGGTAACTGGCTAATTGGGTGTGGGAAGGCTTGACCTCAGGATTTAGATCACTTTGTCTTGAGTGCGGAGCTTGAGAAGCAATTGGATCCTGACTAGCTTCCTCCACCTTGTTAAGTTCCACAGTAAATTCTTTGGTCGTAGCCGCATGGAACGCTTCGAGCTGTTCTCGCAATCTTTCGAAGGCGTTAGTGTATTCGAGAAGAGAAGCAATAAACCGTTCGGTGGAAGGGTCTGCTTCATCTAATAAGAAGATTACTTCTTCCAGACGCCCTAAGAAGAGCGCGGTGTGTTCGATGTAGCGCAGGTTAGCATCGACTTCGCTAAGAGAGGAGGGAATTTGGCCCTTCAATCGAGTGAACTTCTGCGCAATGGCCTCCAGGGATTCAGCCAAGAGTTGGTACTGCAAAGCAAGATCTCGATAAGGCTCTTCTTCGGCAAATACACGAAATGCCCTGGCAGCATCTAAGAATACAGGGATGGCGCGAGTGAGTTCCTCTTCATAATTTAATGCGTTAGCTTCGACCTCATGGTGGGAGCGAATGACTTCGGAAGCCAGTTCCAGTAACCTCGGAGCCAGCCGCTTCAGTGCGGCCAACGTCTCTTTTTCACCGAGGGTGTGACCCTCCTGGATAGCTGCAATCGCCGCATCCACATCTTCAAACATTTTATTGAGTGACTTTTCGAATACAGCTTGCTCTGCTTGAACCTGCTCTCTTGCCTGACGGATAAGTTCTGAAACGTGCTCTGTTTCCATCTGAAGCGCGTGCTTTCCAGTTCTATCCAATTCGCTCGCTGAAAGAGAGCTGTTATGGCAAAGGCATAAACAAAATACAAAGATCGCAAATGGGACGACTTTCATTTTTCGCTCTCTTTCTGAATTGCTTGCCACAGTGACGGGATTTCACCTGGCTTACTTTTCTTAAGCTTATGGAGGGAAATCGCTGGAGGAGCTGGAACAGCCCGCGAATTAGATTTGATCAATAAGGCATCTGATTGTGTTAACTTCTGACTTGGGAGGGCATCGCGTTGTGTTGACATTTCGCGAGGGTTCGTCACTGCCTCATGCGAATATTGATTTACGGAGGAAGGAAATGGCAACATACTAAGTAAATTAGAACTCAGCCCGTAGCTACCTGCTGCGTAGGCTGCGACTCCCAAAGCGGAAACCGCTGCGACAGCGACCACCTTTCGCTTCCGGTTTGGTTTTTGGGCTCCCTTTCGTGCAGGTCGTTTGATGGGATGCGAAGGGATACTGCCAGTTTTCACGCACTCCCATTCCAGGTCGCTAAGTGTGACGTCACCGCCTGAGTCCAGACGGCTAAGAGCGTTCTCCCAGTCGGCAAGCTTTGGCCTTTCGTCGTGCTTACTATGTCCCACTTCAAAGGTCTTGCGAAACAAGAAACTCAATTCCGGATCAAGCGTATTTAACGGTTGGGTTCCGCGGCGTGGCTTGAAATCAGAATGTTGACTGGAAAAGGCCCAATAACCTTGTTCAATGCGGTCCTGTCTGCCTGGTTTGATCCCCGCACCGACAAAACGACATTCAAACGGGTGGTCTCCCCGCAGGATCATCCAAAGGGAGACTGCCAGCGACCAGGAGATATGCAGCGATGTGGTAGCTATCTCGTCCAGCCGCTGTTCTCGCCAAGGGGCTAATAGCTCCGGGGCCAGCCAGTCGGGCTTACCTACACCGCAGAGAAATTCCACACCGGGCCGGGTTATTTGCCAGGAATCGATATCAATCTCGGTGGTCTTCCCCTCAGGATCAACCATGGCATTTGGCATATCCCCTGGAAAATAACCAGCCCGCTCCAGGTCGATCAAACCCCTAACCTCATTGAGTGCCACCCGCGTTTTGAAATCAGGGTTTAACCAATCTGCGGCAGTCATTACATCCCCAAGATCAACGCTATTGTCTACTTTCTTCATCAGGTAGAACTTGGGCTCGCCAGTAGCCTCATCGATTCCGATGTCTAGCGGCCAGGCGTAGTTGTGACTGTCCCTGGAGGGAACTATAGTGTTCTGAAGGAGATATCGAATCTTTGCCTCAGGAAACTCGTCGAACATTTCTTTGAGAAACATTCCACCATTCGTTTCATGCAGAAAGTTCCGTCCCATCCCCCCAGCGGCATTTGTTACCGGAGGGCCGAGGTTGATCGAGTAACCAGACTTTTCCAAACGCACTTTTCTGATCATGGTTAACCCTCCGCTATGAGCGAACTGCCCCCAAAATTTTCTAGTCTCAATTGCTGCCCGGGCATGGAAGCCCCTTTTCTAGTCAGGGAACGGAGTAGCCAATCAAAAAACTTGGTAAAGTCCTCGACGTCTTTGAGCCACACTGGCGGACGTGAGGCTTGAGCCAATTCACAAGCCACCTTCTCGTCCACCATGTCACCGGCTCCCATGATGAAAATATTCACTGCCTTTTCGGTTGCTTCATGCTTTTTTTCGAGGGCCTGCTTGTGCTTGGAGGGGTCCCCGAGCAAAAAGTCCGAAAAGAAGAATAGCCAGGCACTTCGTACATCTTGATCATAATCACGAGAGCTTTTCGCCATCTGGTTGATGCACGCATCGATCATCTCGATGTACAACTCATAAATCCACGTTCCATAACTCGTTGGAAGTGGTGGCATTTTGAAAGCATCAGCAAGCGTGAAGTCGCAATAACACTTAGTGGGTGTATTTTCTCCAAAGCCAAAGATGGCGAACTCGATTTTTCGGCGCAGACTCGGCATGTCGCAGACCTGGGAGGTCAGCCTCTCAGATCCACTGGCAATCTCGGTTTGCGCCGAGTTAACGAGTGTCGATGGCGAATTATCCCAGCCGATTGCGACTTGATGGACCTCGCCCGGTCGTATTCTCTCATTTCGAGGATACGCAAAAGATTGCAGTGCCCGAGTTGAAGATGATTGTTCCGGCTTTCGAAGAATAAGCGAGTTGGAAATCGTTTTGAATGGGTTTATCATTTTGTTCTCGTTCTTTAGTTACGCCAATCAGATACTTACAGTTGACTTTACTATTTGAGTGTAATTGATGAGTAAAACGTGCGAGTGAGGTCAGGTTAGTTGCACGAGTTGCGGAACATTCCTGCCTCACTCGCCGCTGGAACTCGTCAGGCAGATTCTCGATTTGAAATTACTGCGGCCTGCTGCTGAAACCAATCCGTAGTCAGGCGGCACAACTCCGCAATCACTGGCAAGTCTTCGGGAGCAAAGCTCCCTGTATCCCTCCAGCCATTGTCGTCTTTCTTACGATCGCTTTCGGAGAGACGATAGATCTTGTGAAAGTTCGATCGGTAGTAGCCACGACCGAACTCTGACTCGTTATGCCAAATCGTGACTCGAACGGTCCCCAGCTGGAATTCTTTGGCAGGTAAAGCTGCTTTTTCAGAGGGCATGGAATAACTCCTAACAAAAATGGAAGGCATCCATGCAGAAATGAAATTGCTCTGTCTCCACAGGGCAGCTACACGATTTCAGGCTCTTTTCTTCTGGACAACTTGCTATACAGGTATCCTTCGGAGCAGTAATTAAAACGCAATACTCAAGGATGGATTGGTTACTTTTCAACATTCTTATTAACTAGGTGTCCAGTCGAACTGACTGGCTTTTGCTTAATTTCTACAAATTCCTTCAAGAGGTTCGCCGCCTCTCCAGCTGGTAGCGAAGCTAGATTCGATCGCAAGGCTTCTTTTTGTCGTGCAGAAAGCCCCAATGCCTGGAGCCGCTGTCGTGCTCCAACTTCCACCACGACCTCTAATTCATCGCCTCTAGTAGCCCATAGGACTGGGATGAGTTTAGTTGTGGGAGCCAGCCCATTGTCTCCTGATGAGTACTCCAGACGCTCACTGGTGATTCCAGTTATTTGCAGCGTTAACAGCCAGTCACCATTTTCATTCTGCTCAGAGACGATCAGACACCCTTGCAGGTTAAGTTGTAAACAGGTGCAATCCCCAATTTCAAAATTCTCTGGGAGCTGACGCCGATGCTTGTGCTTGGACTTCGCCATATTCGTACTCTGTAAAATGTTGTAAGCGTGTGTTATACAATTTAAACAGAAAAAACCCGAATAGCTTCGCATCGCATGATTCTAATCACGCGATAGGAGGCCAGCCGGGTATCGTGCGTTTGCGAGTTTGCGTCGAGTGTCGAGCTCGACTACATCTTCACTATCGAATGATCACATCTCTAAGTCAATCTAACTTTCTCTGACAATGTCTTGTTACGTCTCGATTTCAGGCAGCGGAGTCGTTCCTCTTGCGCAGTTCATCATCTAGCTCGACTAGAGCAATCTTCTCATAGTAGTAGTATCGTGCTCTGGATCTCTTGGTACGTTCTTTCCACTCGGCAATGCAATCTTCCACCTTTACAAATGAGGTGTCCAGAATCAATTCTTTGGCTATGTCAATCAGTTTTCTGGTTTGTCGTCGCATGCCTTACACCTCAACGATAGTGGGGGGAGGAAAGTTTTGGCACACCACGCCGTCAATCAGTCCATTGGTGAGAGGAGTTCCCCTCTCCTGATCGTAATATTGTTTAAAGTAGTGAGCAGTGTTGGTCTCAAGGCACTGCTGATTGATATCTCTTACCCACCCAAGATCCATCGGGCGTCGGGTACCTTTGGCTGCTTGCTCACAGCCAGTGATTACCCAGTCGATACCAGACAGGTAGTGATGTAAATCCAATGACCCCAGTAGCGGCTCGGCGGAGATAAACTTAACTCTCGCAGGAATCTTGAGAAGATCAGCAATCCGATAGTAGGACTGGGGATGACCACAGGTCACTCCCAGCCAGACATTCGAATAGCCGGCCATGCCCCAATCTGCAGGGAGGCACTCCGTTATTCGTTCGGATCGCTTCGTCAGGATCAACCAATCAAGCGCCTCACACTCACGGATGAGTTTCCAGATGTCTCGTCGCCACGCATCTGCTTCCGCATGAAAGAAATCCGACATTGAGCAAGTAAATACCCGTCGCCGAATCGACGCATCCTGTGCCTTGCGATTCCACCGCAATGGTATTTCCCAGGTCTTGGTGCGACGTGGGCCAGCAAACGGATGCTTGATGCCGGCACGTTTCATGATTGCTCCGATGTAGCAATAGCGGCATTCTTCACTCACTTTTTCACACCCCCACCAGGGATTGAAAGTATGGTGCGTCCAGCCGATTCCAGATTTTTCTGCCATGATCGTCCTCCGAAACTACCAACTATGTGCTTTCCGATAGCCGGATCGGGACCGTTCGACAGCCAAATTGTGCCCCGACGACACCTATCTGGCCCGGTCCCGATCCAGACTTCGAAAACTTTTTGTATTGAGGCAAGCCGCAACTTCGATTTCTCAATCTGTGGTTTAGTACATCAACCCTTGGACATTTTGTAGCTAACTGCCAAAGATGCCTTGGAAGTTGGCGATTCTGTCTGATTTGTTTGCAACTTCAGGTAATCTTGAAAGGTTGTTCAACGGAAATGGAAACATGCCACTTCGATTTAAGGGAGCACTAGCCAAGTTAAAATCCGAACATACATCCACGTAAAATCGAAAGGAGCAATAGCCCAAATATGACTTTCCGACAAATCCCAATCCAAAGTTGTAGCGGTGTTACCGTTTGCATTATCAAATAAACTATTGCTTAGGCATTCATTGGACAGGCTTGTTTCTTAGAGGCCCTATCTAGACCCTCAAAACTTGACGTCACCCTATACCATCGTTCAAGTTTTGCGGAAAAGAATGTGGTATTGGGACTGCCTCTTAATCACCACAACACTCAAGTCACGCCGACATTTTGTGCATGTACCTATAAGATCTCTATGTTCGAATGGACTGCCCTAGAACTAACTGAGCACCACATTTTCTATTTATAGTTCGACCTGCTGGCATAGGCGACCTATCTTGCCAAGCTGAGCAGCTGAATCGCTCATGCATGTAGAATTATTTCTGATCTTTGTTACGGTGGTATTTATTCGCCGCACAATTGCGACACCTCATTAGCTAATGGAGCTGGAACGCACCTAAGTTTCCAACTTTCTTGGAAAATCTGCCGAAGCGAAGCGGAGAGTTCTTGTTCGAGATCAGCATGCGAGGTTACGAACTCCGCTCGACAATTACGACCAGCAATTGTCCCTTGGAGGACTGAGGCAAGCTGATTGGCGATGTTCCGGTGGCCACGGCCATCCTGGACCGCTTCCTTCAAGATGCGGAGTTGATCGAGATCACCGGTCGTAGTTATCGCCTACGCGGCAAATCTGGTCACGAATCAAAACCTGCTAAACCCGATCACCGGTGCGCCACCAACAAATCAGCTCATGAAGCAGAGAAATAGCGACGAACATCACTCTAGCAAACACCAATAACTCTGGCCGGTGTAAACCCGATCATGCCTGGCCGGTTTAAACCCGACCCGTGACTGCCTGCCATTAAGGTAGGGTTTGTCAACCCAGCGAAGTTACCCCAAACCCTACCTTCATATCGGGTGGTACAGGAATTTGATACCGGTCAGCTGGCCGACTTCGCTGGAGATACGCTGGTTAGCATTGAGGACATAAAGAGTGTAACCGAGTATTTGGTATACCAGAAGTGGTTATTGCTACGTTGCTTATAAGAGAGTACGTACGTCTATTGAAACCCGAATCAGATGTCATGCTCGAGAAACTAAAGGAAGTTTACTTCAATTATGGCATCGATTAAAGAATCGTACTGCTCAGGGTACTTCATCCCTTCGATGGCATATTGATATTCTGACAGGACAGTGGCAATTATTTTTCGATCTCTGGATACGGTGCTCTTATCAACACCCAAATACAAAGCTATTTCATTTGGTGTCATCGACTCATTCACTAACATTCTCAAGATCAACTGCTGTCTCTTGGAGAGCGATGCAACTGCCCGACGGAAAGCTTGTATTGTTTCTGCCCAATCAACCAGATCCACGTTTGGAGCGAGACCGGGCACTTGGGATGGACTCAAATACACATGCCCACTTAATTGATCATACTGAGTTTTCAATATATTCCTTATCCAACCAAACAGATACTTTTTCAGATTCTGGCCATCGGTCCAAGATCCTATCTGTTCAAGCCGCTTTTGATTGAACTTGCGATCCGCGCGCAAACGCAGTAGGGACTCCTCGATGAGATCCGCCAATTGTAGACGAGAGCATTCATGAATTATCCCTAATTTGATTAGGCACTCTTCTTTCTTCCAATATAAGGTCTCGAAAAACTCGCCGCAGTCCCTGTATAAGAATCGCAAAAAATCTTCATCACTCAGTGTTTCATGGGAAGAACAAATTCCGTGGAGCAACAATATTCCAGCATCCTGGACGGAGAAATCACTTCGGGTTGAATGTCCGAATAGTCGTTCAAGTAGTGAATGATTATCTTCACAGACATGTTTGAGTATGAAAAAAGACGTTGGGCCGAGTTCACTTAGTAAGCCAAGCGAAAGCATAGCCCTAGATTCCACTACCTTGCTTACTTCGTTTACGAGTCTTCCAGCAAGCCTCTTCCTCTCGAGTATGGTGAGGCTATTAAAATAGAGTTGAGGAGACTTTAAGGCGGCAAGTGTCGCTATCCATTCACTTGGTTGATCAGTGTTATCATTCGCGGGCACGAACTGCTTGAGCAAAACCATTCCAAAATCTGTGTCTATTAATTCTCCTTCCGATTCTAGGAGAGACACCAGCCCAGGCCAGCCCATATAAATGCGATGAAGTCGTTTGTCTATGTGCTTAAAGAATGTACTCCCATGTAAAGCGAACCAATCAGCCAGTATTAACAGAAACCCGGGACGTGGTCGGAAGTTAGAATTCACAACCAAACGGCTAGCAATGCGGTCGAAAAGCAGCACCATCTGTGGTGTTGTGTCAGGCGGTATGCTCGATAGAAAAAACATGATCTCTCCACCGTCAAAGCGATAGGTGTTAAGGCACTGCACCGTAAAGTCTTCAGCAAACTGTTTACCAAATCGGATTGCTATACCTTCAATTAATTTGTGGACATGCGGCCAGAAAACTAGTTGAAGTCGGCTGTGGATATCACTTAACCCTACTAAAGGATCAACATCCTCTACTGACGCCATCTTGCTAGCCTCTTGAAAATCTAGCCTGCTATTATCAAGTGCCTCGCAGAATGCTACAGATATTTCGTCGACAAACTTCTTATACTTGAATTCACCAAGGCCACCATGCTTGCAGTAGGTGAGATAATTTAGACAAAGCACTACTGAATCCGCCGCAATACTATCTAGCTTCTCTCCCCAATGCTTTAGCAAACACGGCAACAATAGAGAGGCCCATTCACCATAGGGCACCAATAGCGAGATAGCACCAATAATTGAGATTCTGCCAGAATTTATCCCATGGGTTGCCCTGCTAAGTACGGCGTCGAGTCCTTCAGGTGGAGTTGCTGCCATGTCCTCAACATCTTCAATGAAAATCCCTCTTGACCCTTCACATTCGAAACCTATATCCTGAATTTCTAGAAATCCCTTCCTGAAATTCTTTACAGTAGGTGTGATGTAAGGTTTGAAAACTACAGCTACAGCATCGAAGATCACTTTGAGATCTTGCCATATTTCTGTGAGCACATTTTTGGGGAGTGGCAATGATTTCACTGTTGCTGCAACATCAAGTAACCCTTCCTGAATGGAAAAAATCTCTTCATCGAAAAGACTTGGACAATCAGGCCATTCGCGATGAATAGCCAAGCATTTTACTAACGACAGCACTGAATCTGTATTAATGGTGCTTTCAGGATTTGCCCAACATTTAAATACTTGATCGATAGCCGGTGTCCCTGCAATTCCTAAGGACATTATTTCTGAGAGAAACGATTGATCGTTCAAAGAGCTCTCCGCGGCAATACTCAGTATCAGCTCGCGTCTTACTTTTGAAGAAAGGCGCCTCTGGGGTTTTAGATTCGATAGCCGGCGGAGTAGTTCTCGGCATGCCCTGCTTCCAACATCGGCGCAATTTACAGCTCTTGATTGGTCGCATCTAGACTCTTGTCCAACTGTAAAATGCTGAGTATTCACAGGACGCATAGTGGATCTACTCACTCTTTATTAGTGCCAATAGCTAGTTACATTATTTATGGAGATTCGATCTATAAAAGTTTCCTGAATTTTTATTTTTTTCCCTCATTGATTCTTGGACTATTATTGGCGCGACTTCAATTCAGTTCTTGCACGGAGGACAAAAAATTCGCCCCTTGTAGCAAGGCATGGTAGAATAGGCAGAATGAGGGAGTAAAATGCTCTGTACATAGGCTTCTACGAGGCAAAAAATTCGAGGAGAGTTATTAATATTTGAGATTTGAGCCTAATTATCTGACCCAGAATTGCTAACTATTTGAGGTGGCCCATACTTGACGGGCGCGCGGTTCCTTGAGAAATACAGCGGCACATTCCCGTTTAAGAAGTTCCCTCTGCAAAATACCCACCCGCCTGGGAAGTGGCACTTCAATCGGTCGATCAACCAACTGTATCAAGCTCCGATCCAGGGCTTCGGCGGCATCGTGCCCAAAACCACTGGCATAGGCTTCCAGCAAATCCCGGTAGTGCTCGGTAAGCCTGTGGGCCTCGAGATTCATCGCCAGGTAAGTGGTTTCGTATTTTGCTTGCGTGGGAAACGGCCGTCCACTACTTGGCGAAAGGCCTCGTGACGCGCACTCGGTCAAGAACGCCAGGTCGTGAAGCAAAGACCACAGTTCTCTGGCATGCTCTTCGGTGAGCGCTCGAATCTGAGTTTGATTTGGCGTCCCACAACCCGTTATGGCATCACAAAAGACCCCTGCCTCTACGGCCTCAGGAAGTGGTTCAGGGAGGGGTAGTGTCGCTTCCCCGAACTCGGCACTGCGAAAGACAGCTAATTTTGCCACTCTTCTCAACATGTCCTTCTAAGTAGCACGAGTTGGCAGAGAAATCAAATGTGTGGAATTAATCCGCACTCAGTTGTCGTCACTCTCCGCATTAGCGCCACCAATCGCCGTCTCCTTCAACTGTCTCACGAAGCTTCCGCAGGTCAATTTTCAGATTGATGATCTCTTCCCACTGATATCGCATCATCATAGCAAACTTCTGACGCGTCTTATCGAGAACCGAATCAGTTAGCGGCTTTACCAACGGTTCTGCCTCCTCAAAAAATACGACCAAGTCAAGGAACTCTTCTGTTGACAACTTGAGAAGCGATTGCTTGATGGCACTCTCAACCGCAATACCAAGCTCATCTCTCCGTTCTTCAAGAAGCCCTTCCACGAACTGAGAAACCGTCCGCTCAACGACCGCCTCAATGAACTCGGGCCGCTCCTTGATAACCTGTATTAATTGTTGCCGTTCATTGATGCTCTGCACTTCATTCTACCTCCCTGGACTCCGGACGCCTGGACCTGAGAATGTTTACATAGCCAGAACAAACACTCGCTGACTCCTTTTACCCCACGTCACCTGCTAGGAGCACGTAACGTGGGGCTTTTTTGTTGCCCTGCTTGGTCTCATGGGACTCACACAGTTGCCGCGTCTTGGAGAGGCCTTCTCAGTATACGTTTTGGTGGCTCTGGCTCTCAAGTTGAGTACCTCCCCAGTCGTGCTATTATTTTCTCTACGACAGTGCCTGTGGCACTTGCTCTTTTCATGATTGCTGTCGGGTAGACCGCAAGCGCAACCCGCCGTCTCCAGCAGGACTGCTCCCACGCAGACTTGCTCGAGGCTGGCGGCGTGCAGCACTAGCTTTTGAGAAGGTTCTATTGACCCTTTGGGGGTCTTGTCCATTGTTGGCGAGACGACTCGTTCGTTGACCAACTTTCTCAACTTCGCATCCATCACGCGGTGAACGGACGAATTACTCGGCCCTTCGCTGTGGCTCTGCCTAGTTGGCAGAGATCTCGATGGATTCTGCGTGAGTGTTCTTAAGTGGCAACTGCTGCTGACGGACGCTCCCTTCCCTATTCCGGTCTGCGAAGGCTCTTCGCAGTCCAACTCCCACCAGGAGAACTTACCATGAAAAGAGACGATGCTAAGAAACTGAGTGACGAAGCTTTGGAAGAACTTGCCGCGCAGCTTGCTGCTGGCAAGAGTGAGGAACTCACGAAGTTCCTCAAGACCATGAGCAGATTTCACAACTACTCGTTTGGAAACTGCATGCTCATTGCCAGGCAAATGCCGACCGCGACGAGGGTCGCTGGCTTTCGGGCTTGGCAAAAACTCAACCGCCAGGTTCGCAAAGGAGAAAAAGGGATCTGTATTTTGGCCCCCTTAGTCGGCAAGAAAAAAGCCGAGGATGGCAGTTCAGAGTCCGAGGTGTTTGGCTTTCGCGCCGTCCATGTCTTCGACGTGTCGCAGACGGACGGCAAGGAGTTGCCCGATATCCATAAAATTGAAGGGGATCCGGGAGAGAAGCTCTCCCGGCTTCACACCACAGCCATCGGTCTTGGGATTACACTCTCCTACGAGGAGGACTTGGGAGGTGCCGATGGTATTTCCCAAGGAGGGAGCATTGTACTTCTCTCCGGTCTTACTGCGGCAGCTGAGTTCAATACGCTCGCCCATGAGCTGGCCCATGAACTCTTGCACCGGGGAGAAGACCGTAAGACGCTATCGAAGACGGTGAAGGAACTTGAAGCGGAATCTGTCGCCTATGTGGTCTCCACGGCGGCTGGACTTACAGGAGCCCTGGAGCAGTCGGCTGATTACATCCACTGTCACGCTGGAGACTCGGAGCAACTTGCTAGGAGTTTACAACGGATTCAGAAGACCGCTTCGCTCTTGTTAGAGCAGTTAGAAGCGGTCCCACTGGAACCACTCTCGGAAGTCGCTTGAGAAATTGTCAACGAAAGGAGGTTTTTACAAGAGGTTCTGGAAAAGCACGCTGCACGTCGCTCCAGACCTCTCTTTGGGAATTGAACTTCCAAACTAAGTCGGGCTTCTTCTCTCTGGTCCTAAGAGGCTCCTTAGCAAATGATTCTCGCTGAAGTTGACAATGTTATTCGTCTGCTTCGTCCTCCTCTTCCTGATTCACGCCCCGCTTCCTCCAGTTGGCCTCATCATCGATGTTTTTGCAAAGCTCCTCCAGCTGATGCTCCATCATGACCAACTTCAAGGCGAGATTCTTACGCAAGTCGACGAGGTGGCTGATCGCTTCCCGCCGCATCACCACTGGCAGCGATTCCTGGCTATTTCCCCGCAGCTCACCATCAAAGGCATTCTGAGCAACTCGCCTTCCCTCCTGCCTCACCAATTCGCCCAGTAGTTTGTTGACCAGTTCCTCCTTCTCCTTGAGAAACTCGCGAACCACCTCGGTCGTTGCTTGCCGGACTGCCTTCTCGACTAGCTCCGGGTAGTCCCGGGAAAACTCAAACATCAACTGACCCTCTGTCATCGTTGACTCATCTCTTCTCTTAGCACTTGTGTTGCTTTCCTAGATACGCCCCCTAAATGCGACGGCCGCTGGCCCTTCGCCCTCTGCACTCGACAATACCCCTGGCGGAACTAACATCGCCAACTCCTTTCTCGGCTCGTTGCTACCCGCAGGACGCTCGGTGGTAGCGGGCTTTTTTTGTGGGTTCGCTCTCTTCGATATTGCGCTCAACTGCCTACTCTGGTCAGAAGTGTTTGGCACTAGACTGGCCTTGGGGCATTCTCGTAGTGACTTCTGATTGTATCACTCAGGTCAAGGGCTACTTACTATCCCACCGCTAAAGTTTTACCTCGGTTTGATTTCGCGTGGAGTTTGAGCAACAAAAGTCGAGCAGAGTGCTTCTCTCTGGAATTATTTCCGTTGATGGCCGTGGGCACCAGTTACGAAAAAATCTCTTAAATCACACTTTCTACACGAGGCGACATAACACCAGAAAAAACCAATCATGCAACAGCAACGAACTCTTGATTTTGAGACCACGGTGATGCTTTTTCCATTCCTGCGTGACGACGTGGTCTACCAGCGATCACAATTAGCAAAGGACGTTAGCAAAACTCTACTGAATGAACTTCGCGAGTCGTTGTGCGAAGAAGTTTGTTCAACAGCTCAGTTCGAGGTCCGCGAATTGCTTCCGAAGATGCTAACAGAAGTACTAGAGGTAGAGATTCGGGGTTTGGTTAAGCGGGCATTCATCGAGCAACTCCGCGAGCTGGCGAACGAGTTTCGCGAACCAGAGGATCCTGCCGATTGGTGGAAGGGTGGAGAGTAACGAAGTGCGCGGACTCATTCGCCGAGAATGCTTGCTCCCAGATCCGAGAGTGGTTAGGGTTTGGTGAGTCCAGCAAATGCTTGGCTATTCAAGCATTTGCCCGATAAGTCTTCTTATCAGGCGACATAAAAACGTAGTATTTTCGAACAGATAGACTGATTGTTTCGCCAGAGAATGCTCGAACGCGTCTAGGTGCCTTCCTGAGATCCTTCTGGTTCTTCTATTCGCAGCTCTAGTTCATGGCCAATTCTAAGCAAGTGATCCCTTAACTCCTCACTTGCCTCACGAAAAGCAGCGCTAAGTTCTTTCGCGAACGTTATCCGGTCTGACTCTGGTACGTTCATCCAGCCGCCATAACGTTTTGTCACAACGTTTGGCAACCATCGTAAGTTGTCGCTCTTAGTTGAACGAAGCAGCGGAACCAAAGCGTTGCGGACAAACGACTCCTCACTGTGTGCCTTTGCGGCGTTTTCAAGACGATCGGGGAATAGGTCAATTACCGCCGCAAGCTGCTTGTTCGGAGCATCAGCCATTTCGATCACCCTGCGAGCAATAGTGTCTTGTTGATTGCTCGGAATAACTTTATAAATATCGTCCCACAGCACTGGCTTCTGTGCGAGCGCCACGGTTCCGTCAAGAACAGCTCCTAGTAAACCTTGAAATGCATCCGCGAAATTGCCAGCAAGGGTAAAGTGCCGATCGTTTCTTCCTACTTCAACAGGTTAGTTGGCTCTCTCGTCGCAGGATTGAAGAGAGTTCCTCCACTCTTCGACATTACGCTGATTTAGGTACTCTTTTATCGAAGTTCCGAAAGCGTCACTCTGGGACATCGCGTCATTTCCGATCAGGCAGATCGCGCAATCTGTGCCATGGCAAGCTCCTGAACTAGCTTTAAAGGACGTTCTCTCAAGATACCTCGGGGGTGGACCTTACCCCATTAAAGTTGTAGACTCAGCAGCAGCTTGACGTTGCGCTCGCAGTCGCGTTACGAACCATTTTTTACGATCAGATTCTTCCATTCTTCTTACCTGATGGGTCCCCGACGTGGCGAAGCGCGCAAACAAGAATGGGGGCGATAGCCGTCAGTTACGGACCATTCCGTTGCTGACTGTCGAAGCGAGGCTCAAACGCACTCTTCGCCGGCATTTGAAGTCCCTAGGTTTCACTCGATCCGCAGACGGCGCTCTAGCGCCGCCAGACACCTCGAAGGAAGGTATCCGACGGCTTCATGCAATGCAGAGAGCCGAGCGAATTCAACAGTCCCAATCGTTCATCGATGAGAAACTCCCCACTCTTAGGAAATTCTTCGCGAATGGCCGTGAAATAGCTCCCTCTCGCATAATGCCCCGGCTCGAACTGATCGAGGCAGGTACGGAGCAATCGGAACTGTTTAGGCTCGCTAGTCTGACTTGGGCCGTTCCCGTTTCCCAGGGATATGGTCGCCGCATGCGATTCCTCGTATGGGACGACCATAACGGAAAGCTAATCGGGATCTTCGCTCTAGGAGATCCTGTATTCAATCTGAGGGTTCGCGATCAACTGATTGGATGGGATTCGCATGGACGGCGCGAACGACTTGTAAACGTCTTGGACGCCTTTGTTCTCGGAGCTGTGCCTCCGTATAACATGCTGCTCGGCGGCAAGCTAATCGCGAGCTTAATACGCACGCGCGAGGTGGTGGACCATTTTGCTTTGCGCTATCGGCAAACTAAAGGCGTCATTTCTGGTCGGATGAAGAAGGCCAGTCTTGTTATGGTTACTACTTCGTCTTCGCTGGGACGATCATCGATCTATAATCGCCTAAAACTAGATGGCCAACCCTATTTCGAGAACGTAGGCTTCACGCAGGGATGGGGGCATTTTCACATACCGGATGAGCTGTTCGGTGAGATGCGCGAGTATCTAAAGCGCAAGAAGCACAAGTACGCGGAGAACCACCGCTTCGGGCAAGGTCCCAACTGGAAAATGCGCGCCATGCGGGAGTCAATTAAACTCCTTGGTGAAAACCCTGACATTCTCTGCCATCGAATCTTCCGTGAGCTTTACATCTGCGAACTGGCGTCTAACGCGACGAAGATTCTCCGCGGCGAGGCGGTCAGGCCAAATTACCGCGGACTTCAATCGGCAGAGACAGTTTCCGACCTCGCGATCGATCGTTGGGTTGCTCCAAGGGCAGCTCGAATGCGTGAATTTAGGCAATGGCGAAGAACGCAGATCGATGAACTCTTCAAGCCGATGTTCGATTCTAACGGTCACCGCATTTTGGAAGCGCCCATGGAGGAGATTCGTAGGACTTACGCTTAACTCCGAGAAACCGAGTGACAAGTGGAACTCGTCGACTGGCACATTTACCTTGAGAATCACTACGCGTGCTTGCGCAGCGCTCGGACCCTGTTGTCGCCAGACAGGCCGATTTTTGCTCTAGAACATGGCCTGGATAAGGATCAGCGTACTGACCTAGCAACTGCAATACGCAATCACATTGCTTCAGACACACCATCGGGCAAACACGCCTTGGCATGGATCGCGTATGCGTCCGAAATCGGATACGGCTACGCGGGCGATGAGTTCTGGCAAACTTTCGAAGACGAAACGCCCGGATGGTCTTTGAATGGCGATCGCGATTGGTTGCGCCGACGGTTTCAGAGTTTTGCAAAAGACTTTGGCGGCGCGCAGCCTACTGGCCGTTGGGCTGATCACTTTTCGATTATTTGTTGGCCCATAACCCATGCGATTTTGCCTTGTGATCTTCAGCGGCAACTCGCACGCGTGCTCTACGAACTACGCCATTCATTTTCGGCCGAACTATTTGAGTCCCCAATGGTACTCGGGGACTTTATCTCATCTCGAAGTTGGAACAGTACGTCCCGATTTAAAAATTTTTCTCAGGCCAAGCAACTTGTCGGTCAGATTGCTACCGCACTCCTGTTAGGAGGCGACCCAGGGTTCGATAATTTGCTTTACGCGCCCACGCTGAAAAGAATCGGCGAAGATTTGGACCAAGAGCGGCGAGCTCGCGAGTGGCTTCGGGGAGCTCGTAAATTTGCTCACGAACGTGCTCAGGTTCGGGGACTTTCCCTGGTTAAGAAAGGCGGCCTGTCAGGCAGCAGGCGTCCGCAAGAGGCCAGGGCACAAATTGCCGCTCTCGGGATTGAGCCGAGAGCGATTCTCAAGCCTGTTGATGTTGCAGGTGCTACGTGGAGCGTTGCTCTCGAACTTCCGGATTTGTCGTCGTTGCTGTTCCGCTTTCCTACTGCAAGCGAAGTTCTCACTAATTCGCGATGCGTAATCGCGGGTACTTCCATCGGCCCTCGCGCGCGAGGCTGGTGTCTCGGAGGACCACGAGTGGTTACGCTCACTCGCTGGCCGAAGCCAGATGAAGTGCTGATCCAATTTGACAATGCAGATCCCTCACTGGAGTTTCTGCTTTGCACCGAATGCCTTCTACGACCCGGACCGCTTTGGCTATTTCGAATTGCGACGGACGGACTTGCGTATGTAGCGCGTAGTCTGAAAGTTCGACCCGGGAATAAGTACATACTGCTACGATCGACGGACACATTTGCATACGACGACATGGTTCGTCCTATCACAGTCAATTGCGAGGGTGTGACTGCGGCGCTAATTGACCTTCCCTCAGCGCTCGACTCAACATGGGATGCAAAGCTGGAGGCCCTTGGTGTGACGCGCGCGAAGGCAATTGAAGTCTGGCCGGTTGGACTCTCGGCTGTGGTGTGGGACGGCGAAGGGCATGGGGAATGGTTAGCGTCTGAACGACCGACTCTGGCTATTTGTTCTGACCATCACGTTGGTGCTTTGTTGCTAGGCCTTGATAGTTCTTCTGCGCCAATGGAAATCGCACCCGTTGTTCCAGGCGAGCCGATATTCATCGCACTCCCAGAGTTGCCAGTAGGCCTTCACACAGTACATGTCGCAACCAGGAGTGCTAATTCAGGCGACATCGAAGATCTCGGCGAACTCGATATAGTCATGCGTATCCGAGATGCGCGTCCGTGGTCGCCAGGCGTGAGTCCTCATGGGCCACTGTTGGTGAGCATAGATCCGCCCGTACCAACCCTTGAGCAACTGTGGGAGGGCCGCACCGAGATTGCGATCGAAGGCCCTGCGGGCCGGAGAGCTAAATGCCAGGTGTCATTGAGCGAGAAGAAGAATGGCCCTCCTTCATTTGCCGAGCGATTGCCTGCACTCCAGTTGCCTGTCAGCCCAGATGCTTGGAGCAGACATTTTGAGCGTCACTTTCGTCAAAAGCCAGGAGCCGAAGCCGCGTATGATGCAGCGCGTCACTGCGAGATCGCGTTTACGGCTGAGGAACTAGGCGAGTTTGTTGTTAGCGCTGAACGTGAGTTCTCGCCATTGCGGTGGACCGTCAGACGTGACGGCCGACGTTACATCGTTCGGTTGATCAACGATAGTGGTAACAGCACTCCCCCTACCATTACTTATTCTTCGTTCGAGACGCCTGCGGTATTCACATCCCTCGCGAACGCGCCAGAATACTTGGCGGAGCAATTAGGAGGCTTATACTCCGCGTCTTTGAATGGTTTCACATCGGCTGTAATCGTCCCGCCTACCCCAGTATTTGATTCTTTTGGCGCATTGACATGCTCTCCGACAATCGGATCGATGCCCCGAAGTGTCGAATCAGTATGCGCTGCGATAGGCGTGGCACATTCGTGGATGAGCGCATCGCTTCCAGGTGGCATCTTATCGGCAAAGTGGCGGCGGGAGGTGCTCGTTTGCATCATTCGTCACATCCTTCAACTGATTGGCGGCGACAACTGGGCGCGTGCGGATGTCGACGACATTAGCAGCACATTCGCTATGTCTCGATTGAAGGATGCAGTTACGCGAAGGGGTGATGAGGCTGCCATCGGCGCGGTCATTTCTCGCGATTGCTCACTTCTGAGCTCTCAGTCTTGCCGTCAGCGGATCGAGCGCCTCACGTATTTGGCACAACGATATCTGTCACTAAAAGCGTCTGTTACATCAAAGCCGCAAACAGCAGACGCATCGCCTAAGGGAGCGACAGATACTGACCCACAATGGTTGAGTGAACTAGCTCTTCGACTTGCAAGTGAACCGGGCAGTGCGATTGCGTGGGCTGGTGACAATTTAAGAAATGGAGTGAAGCGACTAATAGAAGAAGTTCCAACACTCGCTAGAGCGGCACGATACCTTGTCATCACAACTGATCATCATCTAGATTCAGATACGTCTGGAAATGAAATCTACGCGAGTTGGAAATGGATATGAGACGACTATCCGGGCCTGAGGTCCAGGCCCAAAAGGTTGCAGAGTTGGGGCTAGATCCAGCCGCTCTCGACATGATGTCAGTAGAGGCCATCGCGGGGGCGTTACGTCGCGCCGCGGGCTTTCTCTGTCCTTGCACAGCGGCAACGTTGGTGCGCAACGTCGTAGCGCCATTGCGAGGTCTTGTAAATGACATCAACGAAGTGAAAGAGCAAATCGACGAGACGCTGGAGGCGATGGTGGCCCACGGGGATCTGTGCGAGTTGCGGAAGTGCGACGAAGCTACCGGTTTAATGTCGCCCGCGTTGCTATATGCTACACCTCCTGCGTTTGTGGTCCGAGAAAGTGGCATGGCGCTGTTGCTCGGTATCTCCTCGGATCAGTTGTCCCCACTGCCTGACGATTTGGAAGCGCGTATTGAGTACATCGCATATGTCCGAAAGCTCGTGCCGCTGGCTAATGAGGATTTGGCCGCCGACCTTCAGCAGCTTGGATTGGTTGAGCTTACTTATGATGCGTGGCTTCATTACTCTGAGGATCAAACTGCCGCTCAGTTCAAGTCTGAAATTGATAGAGTGCTTGAAGCACAGACACCTTCGCGAGAAATCCCCGGTCTCGTAATTCTTGATTCGACGAGGCCAACCCGATACTACCGAGGACGCTGGACGGAGCCTAAATCACATACTGGTCGCTTTGTTGCGAGACGATCTCAGGCCTACGGTGCTGATCTATGGTGTTATGTCCAATTGAAGGATGGACAGCCGGAGATAATGCTCGACTTGCCAAGCAAGCCGAGTCGATGGCGGGGCTGCGACGAGGCTTGGCATCTTCAATTGGCGATTGACGCAATTCGTGGTGAACCGCAACGATATCGTCTGCTAACTGGACCGGCTGGCAGCAGAGTCCTTCAGCTCTTTTCGCCAGTCCCAATGTGGGCTCGGCGGCGATGGAACGCCATTGGCGAACCGGTTCCGATCACCGGTTGCTTGTTCGCATACCGAATTAGCGAAGAAGAGTTTGCTCAAGAAGTGAAATTTGCTCGCGATACGCTTTGGCTTGAAGAAGTCGTGGCGACATAGCTCGATGGAAATAGGAGGATCATAATGTCTTTGACGATAGGCGAGACAATCCAGCAGCTTTTCAATGCGCTGCGAGATTACATCGAAGCCACGTATCACGTCAGCCATCCGACGCTCGTTACTCAACGTCGTCAACTGCTAGAGCAACCGGGCGTCATCCACCAGCGTCCGTATTTGGAGAGTACTCCACGCTATAAGAGCGGAGCAGGCTTCGCTGCACTTGGGCTAGATCCGTCTGTTCTGAAAATCTATTCGGCAGTATCTCAGCCGCAGGGAGAATTGGGATTATTGATTCATGATCCGCCGTATCACCACCAAGCCGAAGCGATCAAGCTCTCGCTTGTGGACAGAAAGAGTCTAGTAGTAATGACAGGGACCGGATCTGGTAAGACGGAGTGCTTCCTACTTCCTATCTTGGGAAAGCTCGCACAGGAAGCTAGCAAGAACGGCGAGCGGTTTGGCTCGACCTCGGCTGTTCGCGCCCTAGTTCTCTACCCGATGAATGCGCTGGTCAACGATCAGCTCGGCCGTTTGCGTTTGCTTTTCGGTGATCCTCGTATCGCGGGGCAGTTCGTCGAATGGAGCGGTAGGCCCGCGCGTTTCGCGCGATACACGAGTCGCACTTTGTATCCGGGCGTTCGCAATGAAGACAAAGATAAAGAGCGGCTGCAACCGATCGGAAGCTACTATGTTCATAATTTGGAACTTGCGGCGTCACCGCCATCACCGCAGCAGGCGGCGGCAAAAGCGCTTGTCGACGAACTTAAAAAGCGAGGCAAGTGGCCCGCAAAGCCTGACCTAGAAGCCTGGTACGGAAAAAAAGGCTCGCGTTGGAGAGACTCAAAGAGTGGTGCATTCAAACGCTGCATTACACTACCCTACGATCCCGAACTGATTACGCGACACGAGGTCCATGAAGCTCCGCCCGACGTTCTCGTAACGAACTACTCGATGGCGGAGTACATGCTTATGCGGCCACTTGAACGGCCGATTTTTGACCACACGAAGGAGTGGCTCGCCGCTAATCCTAAGGAAACGTTCCTGTTGGTCATTGACGAGGCGCACCTTTATCGTGGTGCCGCAGGCGCGGAAGTGGCGCTACTAGTGCGTCGACTTCGGACGCGTCTTGGAATTCCACCGGAACGCCTTCAGGTAATTTGTACAAGCGCTAGCTTCCAAGATGCAGATTACGCAGTCGAGTTTGGAGCAGAACTAACTGGAAAGCAGTCCGCAGATTTTAGAAAAGTTCAAGGAGATCTTCACCTTCGGGCGGACGAGGCCAAAGGCACCCAGGCAGATGTCGACGTGCTAGCCTCAATTGACCTACAAGCATTTTATGAGGCCGCGACTGACGAGGCACGTTTAGCGTCAGTCGACTCGTTTCTCAAATATCGACAGGTGACGCAAACAAGTGGACTACAGCGCTCTCTATACGACGCGCTCGTATCGTACCCGCCTATGGCGAAACTTATCAATTCGACAATGAGAGAGGCACAGCCAGTAAGCTCCCTCGGAGAAACGTTTTTCGACTCGTCGTCACCGGCAAAAGCAGCTCACGCTATAACGACACTGCTTGCGCTCGGAAGTCACGCGCGCCGTGAGCCAACAGAACCAGGGCTACTTCCATGCCGAGTTCACTCCTTTTACCGTGGATTGGCCGGACTCTGGGTCTGTATGGACTCGCAATGCAGCGTGTTGCCTGAATCAAGCCGTGGCGGACCAGCAGGGATGCTCTACAGTCAACCGCGCGACAGATGCGATTGTGGGTCGCGCGTATTAGAGATGTATACGTGCCGCAACTGTGGCACGGCGTACGCTCGCGCATACACCGATAACATAGACAATCCAAACTTCCTTTGGTCGGAACCGGGAGGGGCATTTCGTACAGTTGCCCGCCAATTCGACGAGCTCGCTCCTCTCGACCTATTACTGGAACGTCCCCTCCTCTCAGATGGAGTTGAACCAGCAGAATACGATCTTGTGACGGGACGGTTGAATCCCCCCGAACTCGGCGAACGCAATAGACAAATTTACCTTCGGGCAGATCGAACAGTAGCAGTGGACCCGGACGACGAGCCGCGCAACTCTTCGCCCGGCGAGTTTCGGCCGTGTGCAGTTTGCGGTGAAAGCGCAACATTTGGCCGCTCGTCTGTGCAGGATCATCAGACGAAAGGCGATCAGCCTTTTCAGGCTCTGATTACGAAGCAGATCCAAGTTCAGCCCCCTAGTCCTGCACCTGCAACACATCTGGCCCCACTTCGCGGCCGGAAAGTATTGATATTCTCCGACTCTCGGCAAACCGCTGCGAGGCTTGCGCCGAATGTCCAAACGTACTCGACGCAAGACGCCCTTAGACCACTTATTGTTTCGGGATATGCGAAACTCATAGGCGTTCCAATAATTTCCAACTTGATTTGTCTTGAAGACCTCTATCTTGGTGTGTTGTTGGCCACGAAGGTGTTGGGTGTCCGGCTACGACCTGAACTTAGAGTTGGCGAGAGCTTTGACGACGAGAACATAGTTGAAGAAGCAGTCACAAACGGTGTTCTCACCCGCGACACAGATCTTTTGCAACTCCTTGTTCGGCTAAGAGGGTCTGCTCCACCGGAATCGCTTCTTAAGGCCATCACTAAGCCGTTGATTGACCGATATTACGGCCTTGAATCATTGGGGCTCGCATCAATCACCGAGCGGCCAGAACATACGCCGAAGCTCGATGCGCTTCCCGATATCCAAGGATGCGTTCAATCCCCAGAGGAGAAACGTGCGCTTTCGCGGGCATGGCTGCGATGCTGGGGCCGCTCATCATTTTGGCTAAGTCGGATGCCACCAGCCTGGTACTTACGCGACGTGCATCCACACTCAGGCAAATTCAACGACATGAAGATTCTTCTTCGGGATAGAAATGCGCGTTCTATCTTCGAGAAGCAATGGTTGCCCCAACTCCTTCGTTTGTTCACAGAACAGCGCGAAGCTGGGAAGTATCGTTTGAAAGGAAGTGAGCTTTCGCTTGAGATTGCCGGCGCATGGGCGTACTGCCAATCATGTCGCACTTCACAACGGCCATTTCCCGGCCGACTTACTTGCGTCAACTGCGGACAGGACAGCGCGATACCGATCGATCCAAATACAGACGAGGTATTTAAGGCGAGAAAGGGTTACTACCGGGCGAGCACTGTAGACGCAATGCACGTTCCTCCTACGCCTCCGATGGCAATTATTGCGGCGGAGCATACGGCACAGCTCAATACCGCCCAATCGCAAGAAGTGTTTTCCAAGGCCGAGGAACATGAACTTCTCTTTCAAGATGTCGACTTAGGTCGCGATGATGCTGGCCGCGAACGACCAGCAATCGATGTGTTGTCATGTACGACGACCATGGAGGTGGGTATAGATATCGGTAGCTTGTCGGGTGTGTCGCTTCGAAACATGCCCCCGGCGCGCGCCAACTACCAACAACGCGCTGGTCGAGCAGGCCGACGCGGGAACGCTGTGGCAACGGTGACTGCATTCGGCAGCGCCGACAGCCACGATGAGCACTACTTTACCCATCCCGATTTAATGATTAGAGGGGATGTCGACGATCCTACTCTTACGTTGGACAATCCTGAGATCGCTCGTCGGCACGTCACTGCATATCTGCTCCAGAGGTATCATCAGGACAAGCTCCCTGATATCGAACCTGAATCTCAGCCGCATCTGTTTGCGGTGTTGGGCACAGTTTCAGACTTCAAGAATGCTACGAAAGTATTGAACCGAGTCGATTTTGAAAAGTGGCTGCGTGCGAAGGAGGCAGAATTAAAAGCCGATGTTGATGCTTGGCTTCCGAGCCAGATCCCTACGGTTGAGCGGCAGGAGCTTTTAGATGCTCTCGTTGAGCACACGTTACGTCCCATCGACGAAGCGATCGAGTTCGATGCTGCGAACGTTGAGGGTTCAGGAGAAGGCGGTAGCAGTTCGTCTAACGAAGAAAGCAGTGAAGCCGGGACCAGCCTTGAGGTGCCGGAAGAACAGGGTGAAGAAACCCCTG
Source organism: Bythopirellula goksoeyrii (assembly GCF_008065115.1). Lineage (NCBI taxonomy): Bacteria > Pseudomonadati > Planctomycetota > Planctomycetia > Pirellulales > Lacipirellulaceae > Bythopirellula > Bythopirellula goksoeyrii. Next base: position 4,231,179 of record NZ_CP042913.1, read on the forward strand.
GGCGCGAAGCCGCATCAGAAAACCTGCTTGACCGTCTGCTCTACAAAGGCGTTTTGCCACGTTATGCCTTTCCGACGGATGTAGCGACATTCCATATTTTTGATCGCGAACGCTCGACCCAATATCGACCCGCCTTTCGTTATACTCCTTCGCAAGGTCTACCCGTCGCTCTTACGCAGTACGCTCCTGGAAAAGAAATATGGGTCGCGAACAAGCTATGGACTTCCGGTGCAATCTATTCTCCGGTTGGGCAAGACCGGTATCGCGCTTGGACCTCAAGACGTTTTTACTACGAGTGCAGCAACTGCCGCTACGCTAAGACAACCACTCTTGAAGACGGTGTCCGCGGAGAAATAAAGGACTGCGAAGCGTGCGGGGGGGTGGGCACCTTCGGTCCCGCAACATACTGGCTGCGGCCACCCGGGTTTGCACATCCCGTCACAAAGGAAGAAGGCACATCACCCGATGATCAACCGGCAAAGAGCTACGCGACTCGCGCAAAACTCACGATGCATACGCCTCCTGCTGAGGCAACGTGGAGGACACTTAATGAAAGAGTGCGAGTGTTTTCAACGAGGCAGCACCTGCTCGTTACAAATCGAGGTCCTCGCGACGAAGGCTATACGTATTGCACAAAGTGTGGGCTGACCGAGCCGACTGCATTGCCGAATGGCATTGTCGGAAGTGTACACAAAAAGCCATTTCCTGTTCCCCGAGATGAAGACTGCCCAGGAGGTGGTGCGACCAAAGGCATGGTGCTTGGGACCGATTTTATCAGTGACGTGCTACTCGTTTCGTTGTCTGTAACGCCCCCGATAAATCTGCTTCCGGGAATATTGTCCACCGACGTTGCGCTACGGACAGTCAGCGAAGCGATCACCAATGCGGCATGCTCAATCCTAGAACTCGAACCGAATGAGCTTCAAGCTGAGTTCCGTCCGGCATTAACCCAGGCGGGTCGCGAAGGGTTGGAAGCAGAAATCTATCTTTACGATACCCTTCCCGGCGGCGCAGGCTTCTCGCGTCGAGCCGGCCAGCTCGGCCTAGTCGTCTTTACAGAAGCTCTAAGAATATTGGAGTCGTGTCCAGAGAATTGCGATCGTTCCTGTTACCGTTGTCTTAGAAGTTATAAGAATAAATTTGAGCATGACTTGCTGGACAGGCAAGTAGGCGCTAGCTTGCTTCGCTTTTTGCTCAACGGCACATATCCAGCGATCGATGCTCCACGTCTAGCCGCATCGACGGATTTGTTGTTCGAAGACCTTCGGCGTCAGAAGCTGGAATCCGTCACCATAGAGCGTAACAAGCAACTGAACGTTCCGGGCATTGGCCAGATTTCTGCGCCAATCTTCGCGATGCGAATCTCCGATGGCGCTGAATTCGTAATCGCTCTGCATGGGCCATTGACGCCTGGCGAAACTGACAACGAATTGATCGCGACATTGAAAGAGTTTGGTGCCGCGATCACAGTCCGATTAATCGATGAAATGCTTGTTCGACGAAATTTACCGCGTGCTACAAGCGAACTCATCCCGCAGATCAGCTAACTCCGAAATGTCGAACGATAATACTACTGCCATTTGGAATGTGTGTAGTCCATCGCGGTGGCCCGCTGCGCCGGAGCGGATGTCATTTTCGACCCTACTTGAGTTGGAATCGTGCCCCAGGCGATGGGCACTCAAATGGGCCGAATACTCGGGGCTGTGGGAAGGGCGCGGATATCCGTTGCTTCCCGTGCAATCGTCGCTTGAAGGCACTGTCGTCCATCGAGCGATCGGTCGAATAAATGCTGCGATATCTGCGAAGGGCTGCACTTCGGTCCGAGATGCGTCTGCGGTAACAGCCCTTCGCGAGTTGGGTGGATACACCGTTGTCATAAAGGAATGCATCATTGAGGGTTTACGATCATACGCGACGAACCCTCGCGCACTCCCAGTTTTGGAAACAATACGGCAACGACTTACGGCGCGCTTACCTGAACTACGGTCGCTGGTTCAAATGCACGTTTCACGCTTAACGCTCGGAGATCAGGCTCCAAATACCACGCGCTTAAGAAAGTCGCGCTCGCCAATGGGTCGCCGACCACTGGTCGATGGAACGTATACAGAGCTTGAGGTTCGCGATGCTGCGATCGGTTGGCAGGGGTTTATAGATTTCTTGTCTTTATCTGCAACGGTATGCGAGATCCGAGATTTTAAGACGGGGAGTCCGAAACCAGCAGACAACCTGCAAATCTCCGCATATGCGGTACTTTGGTCAGCAGACGCCGAGTTGAATCCAACTCGCCGATGCGCAAACAGATTGATTCTTTCGTACTCACAGCACGAAACGGAGATTCCCGCTCCTAATGACGAAGCGATGGCTGTGCTAAGAGAGGAATTGCGCCAGCGTACTGCGACGGCCCTGGAGTCTATTGCGCAGGAATTGCCTGACGCCAGACCCGGCGTTGACAATTGCGCATTCTGCCCGGTGCGGCATTTGTGCGACGAGTATTGGAATTGGTTGCCAAACTCATCTGCCGTGCTGGAGACTCCTCAGCCATACTTTAGCGATGTCGAAGTGACTCTAACCGGACGCCATGGACCGCTGAGTTGGGATGGCTGTATGTATGATCCGATAGCCTCGCGACACACGAACATTCTTATGCGAACGGCTAACCTGCAATTCGAACTTCGCACCGGTCAGAGGCTTCGCTTGCTGAATGTCCACATTAACGTACCGCAGCAAGTGGACGATCAAAAGGAATCGCACATTTGCGTAGTTAAAATGGGAACTACGAGTGAAGCATTTCTTTGTAGCCCATAAATCCACACAATTCATATTGCCCACTGTCACAAAGACTCTCTGAGGGCGTGCCGCTGATACCAACCCGAAGGCCGGCGTTGCAACTTGTTCCCTGTCAGGTTTTGGGAACGCACGACGCTTCTCCCTTTCCCCTCCCGCCGCAGCAGAAGCCGAGTGGTATCGCATTACTCAGTGGCAGATGGAAACAACTTGCCAGTGGTGTGGGATGCCGCTCTCAGTAGGAGACCGGGTACTGGAAGCGTATGGAGAGTTTTTTGCTCTGTAGCGTGTGCCTGGGACCATCATCCCCCAACTCTACGAGAGGTTTAGTTGCCAGCCGCGCAATGCTGCCTGACCTCTCCATTGGGTGCTCCAGCGATCCGTTGCTTGGTGAGTGGGCTGTGAGATTCTTACCACCCTGCCTACTGGGAATAACTCGACTGGGAGTTGCTTAGTGCACCCACTAACGGATGGCGTAAGATTTGAACCTGAGTAGGCAACTCGTCCAGAATGTGAGGTGGCGAACTGCATCGAGAAAAAGTTGCTTACCTCTGTGCAAGCTTTATATTGTGTTGATTACCTTCGTAGGAGAAGTACACTATGGAAACAAAACGTAAACAGGCATCCAAACGGAAAGACCAACTACTTAAGCGGATTGCCGACCAAGAGGATAGTGACATTGTCGCCGAAGTCTGGCAGGGAACGACTTACGGGGACCCGGAGATTGATTACTACTACTACCGAGTCGTAAGAGAGTACCCGTTTGGGAAGAAGAGACTTCGCACAGATAAACTGCTTCCCCGGCACCACGAGGCAAGTGTCCGCGTCGCTGAAATTGCCGCAGCAGAGTGCCTCCAACGAACTCGTGACCAGTTCACTCCAGTCGCAAATCTTTCTGAGACTGCCCAATGACTGCTGCACTCACAGCAGAACGGCTCGTCTTTGTCGACCTCGAAACGGGCGGGCTCCATGTCGAAGCGTGCCATCCAGTCATCCAGATCGCAGCGATTGCCGTGGATGCCGAATCACTCTCTGAGATTGAATCGTTTGAGATGAATGTCGAATTCGATCCTGCTATGTGTGACCCCAAGGCACTCGGCATCAACAAATTCGACCCGGATGTCTGGGCGATGACGGCGATCCCCTCGGAACTCGTCACGATCTATTTTGCGGACTACTTGCGCCGGCACGCCACCGTGGATCTGCGCAAGAAAGATGGTAGCCATTTTCGCGTCGCCAAACTTGTGGCCCACAATGCGGCGTTTGATGTGGGATTTTTGCACGGCTGGTATCGTCAGCACTACAAGTATTTGCCTGCTGCTCGCCAAGCACTTTGTACTTTGCAGCGTGCCCTCTGGCTGTTTCAAGAAGACCACTCGCTCACCCCACCTGCTGACTACAAGCTTGGCACGCTGGCTGAGTATTTTGGGGTACGGACTACGCCAGACCACACGGCAATGAACGATATTCGAGCGACGATTGAACTCTACCGAGTGCTCAAAAGCCAAATTCTGGCCCTCACTGCCAATCAACGGCTGTATTTGGACCACCTGTCAGGAGTTACCGGCTTATCACTTCGCAACATGCTGAATCGGGCCATCAATGCTGTGGTAAGAGAGATGGCCAACTAAAGCTAGTCAAAGGCCACGCGAATCATTTCCCTAGGCGGAGGGCGTGTTTTCTTTCTCAAGTAGCTCGGATAACTCAGCTTCTGTAATCCCCGACTTGGTAAACGCTTCTCGCACTGCACCGATCACGATAGCCTCGGGGGCCGTTCCCGTAGCCTTGGACCGTTCTAGGACCTTCTTGGCATTATCATCAGGAATTATGACTTGTAAACTCATGCCTCAATTCTACCTCCCTTTTGCGTTCCAAAGCAACGTTCTTTGCGATTATGAAAGGACAGACTGAGTGACTCAGTGAATCGACGCAGATAGATTTGACTAGCGGAGAGGTTTGTCGGAATATCTAGCAAAGAAATCAAGCGAGGTAGGCTAACATGACAAAACAACGCACTCCAGTCAGCCCCATTGTAAAGATCGGCCAACGGACCGCTTATCAGATCTTTTCAGCGATCGTTGGCGGTAGGCAAAGACTTTCGGCTCGACTGGGCATCTATTGGGTCAATCCCCGCACGGGGCAAGCGGTGATCATCCCTGAAATGGACCTTTGGAACTACGAAGAGCAGACTCGTGCTCGGCAAGCGGCCAAAAAGCACCTGGAGAAACTCACGGCTGACTTCTTCCAGAATCAGCCAACCGAGGTGCAGTATGTGAATCAAGCAACCAGTAACTTACCTCAGCCCACACGAGAGGAGAAAGTTGTATTTCGTGGCAAAGGACAGGCTTGTTCGAAACCTCGCCGACCATCCACACCCCCAAAACCCTATCCCGACCCCAACGACTACTAATCAAAAAGGAGAATATTAGTCATGCCAAAACAGAGTGTTCCCGTAACCGTCAATATTCCTGCCCACGGCACTGTCGAGATTGAAGCGATCTCCCTCAAAGATGCTTGTATCAAGGTGCAGGCCGACATCGATGCCAATGGCTTTCTAAGCGAAGCCGGTGAGGCTGAATTCACCTCCGACTGGGAAAAAGCCTTTGGGCTCACCGTAGGAGACGTGTTGCTCCCAGACGGGACCGTTTTTTCACTGTCCAACTGATCAGCTAACGATACGATACAAAAGGTGAGTTCGCAGCGCAGGAGGGAGTGGGTTGTGTTCGTGCGTTCGGTTTTTACGACAGATGCAGGTTCTAATCGCATCGACTGATGTGGACGAGACTTAGAACTGGTTCCTTAGCTGGACATCAATACAATAGGTTGCCTTCTTCCTGAGAACCGAAGACTAGTGCTATGATAGAGATAATCGATTAGGTCCATGCTGGCCAACCCAACGAGCGTCAATTCAATGTCGAATTCAATTCCAGAACGCCAGAATGAACCTGAGTTCATCGACTTGCTATTCGCCTCGCAACGTGCGTATAAACTGGCGAAGACCGCTTCCAACGTACAGTGCTTTCTCGCGATTTCGGCTATCGGGGCTTCCCAGGTCGCCTACCATTGGTTTCCCGGCGATCCAGACCGAAAGGCCTTGGCAGCCGTATATTCGTTTCTGGTGCTCTTCTTTAATACCCTCCTGCTTGAAAAATGCCGTAATAATTACCAACGAATGGCCGCTAATATTCAAGAAATATTCGATACGACGTTATTCGAGTTGCCTTGGAATGATTACCGCGTCGGCCCATCCACCGCGAAGGAAGAGATCGCTGGACTCGTTCGTGCTGCCAAGAACCCTGGGATGACTCGAGGATTGCTGAGACGAATGGGACTTAGAAACAAGACCGAGCTAAAGGACTGGTACCCGACGCAAGTCGGACAACTGCCACTTCAATATGCACGCTTTATCTGCCAGAGAGCTAGTCTCTTCTGGGACTCCAAACTTCGTCGCAACCTAGCTATGGGAGTGAAGTTGTCGGGTTTTGTAATCGCTGCACTGATCTGTTTAGGTTGCGTCTACTTCGAACTTAATATGAATACGATCGTCATATCGGTTCTGGCTCCCACCCTACCCTTGGCAGCGAAAATATATCGAGATGTGTGCAAGCATGAAAGCTCTGCAGACTTTAGTGATCGGGCCAAATCACTCTTAGAATCGGTCTGGGGTAAGATTATCAAAGACTCATCAAGTCTCACCGAATTTGACATGACCGATGCGTCAAGGCGGGTGCAGGACGAACTGTACGACCGACGGCGTACATCCCCGTTGGTTCCCGAATGGTTCTATCATTTTTTCCGCAAAGGGTTTGAAGACAATATGAAACAAGGAGCCGAGGAAATGGTCGCCAGAGCGAAGGCGAGTCTTTCCTCTTCTTCCTAACCTTTGTCCTCAATCGGAAAGCTGCCGGACTTCAACGAGTAATTGTCAATCTGGCCGTGAAATGACAAGTGCAAGCCGTCAGGAAAGGCACTGCGACCGACTAGGACTAGGAACAGGCCGGTCAATAACGGTTTCGATTTCCTCACGCACTCGTTCATGCTTTTGAGGTCGACCTTGGAAGGCCGGGGGCATTTTTGAAAGTGTGTGTGCCAGTCGCCGAGAAAGTGGAGGCCAGCTCGTTTTTGCTCATCGATTTCGCGCTGTTCGGCAACTCGATCGGGGTGATAGTAGAATCGTCCTCGCGTATCCGCGTCGCGTGGGCCAGTGACGCGGACGACCGTGATGGTAACTTCACCAATCTCGCCGAACAACTGGCCGCCTGCTTCGGCATCCCAGCAGCGACGCTGACGGTGGCGGCGGAAGTGCTCTAGCACTTCAATGCTGAGCCGTAGGTGGCGGTCAATCGGGCTAACATGGTATTCAAGTGGCTTCATATGAAGGAGCACTCCAGACAGTTCTTATCGGGAACCCATGGTAGTTCTTGGGTAAAACTGCCCTGCTCACGATCGCCCACGAGTGACTTCCACTCTTCTGACCATGTCCCACCATTGTCCTTCGCTAGGCGTTTATTGCCACACCAGATTCGCTCTGTGGATTCGCACACGCTGCCGAGGAGGCAATCCAGTGCTAATTCTGCCGCCAGGCTGACAATGTGAGACAAGGCAATCGGGCCGTAGGGCTGGAATGACGTGTCACAGCCGGCTTCTTGCAGGATTGTTTTCTCGGACCAAGAAGTCACCGACAACTTGGGAAGACCGAGAGGTGAGAAACCGCATTGCAAGCAACCATCATCAGGGAAGATAGCGATAGCGTGCCCCGCCGCGGCAAAGGCTTCGGCCCAACAATACAGCAGGGGCTGTCGAAAATCAGCAGTTTTTCGCCAAGCGTTCAGGGATGCCTCGGTAGTCCAGTTACCTGTTGCGGCGATCAGGAGGTCACATGTGAGCAGCTTCTCGGGCATGCTCGATGCCAAACCCTCCCAAGTTTTACAGTATCCATCGAACCCGACTGATGACGGATAACTGTTCTTAAGTGTAGTTGCAAGTGATTTTGCTTTGCTTGTGCCTACCGAATCACTTGCCAAAGCGTGTCGGCCGACATTTGCCCACTTTAGAGGTTCCGGATCGCACAGGACTAATTTACCCACTCCCGCCTCGGCAAGGAGAAACGCGAGGTGGCTGCCGATTGAGCCGCACCCCAGAATCGCTATAGTTGATGACTGCAACGTCTTGACCTTCGGATCGCTGCCTCTGCCATGTATCCAGAGCGCGTCGGCCCGCTCAACGGTGGTCAACGAGATCGATAGGCTACTCTTAATTTGAGATTGGACCACTTCTTTGGGGGCCTTCCCGGGGCGAAAACCGTCGATGATCGAACCACCACGCCTCTCTGCGGGGTATCGCAACTTCTCCTGGACCCTCGCAATAACGCCCCCGAACGCCGTGCCAGTTGGAGTTTTTCCAGCGAGCACTGCCAGATAGCCTTCTAAGCCTTCCTGGTGGATCGATTCAATGAGATGCTTTGCGTTAGATTGTTCGATGCATGCGATCAAATCACGGCCATTCTTAGGAAAATCTTTTGGGCAGGGGAGTTGAGGCAATGGCAGCAAGATCCCCTGTCGGTACTCCCGTGATCCTGAGATGCGTTTCTTTGTAGCGTTGTTCAGCCAGTGTTCCAACTGCTCCGTCGATTCGCCGATTAGACAAAACTCTTTGCCTGACCAGAATGGGATCAGGCGGCTCTCTTGATCTGGGCTCAGCAGGCTCCAGACGGGGATGCATTGCTCAGGACACTTGCGTCCCCAGTATGTCGTGAACTCATTGCGAAAGTCTTGCTGATTATTGCCAATTTCGCTCTCTAAGACGAGCTGCAAAGCGTCCTGCAACAGCGACAGTGTCACTTCACCTGGGCGGGCAGAGTTAATTGTCGCTTCGGAGGAGAGCAGGCAAAGCACCCCGTCTTCTTCAACGTGCGGCCAAACGAGGAATCGTTGGAGCGTTGCCAGAGAGATCCGGGGTGGCTGGTGAGGGAAGTGCTCGGTTACGAGCACATCGAAGTCGAGTGTCCCTTCGCCGTGAGGTATCACCAGCCGCCAACCATGTTGGAAGCCTCTATTCCGATAGCGCCGCAGTTGCGGAGTCGTCAGGATTGATACCTGCCACGGACCAGTCAAGAGTTTGGCGTGAACTTCGGCGATCGCGGAACTAAATCGACGTTCAAGAACCAAGTTGGACGCCTCATGCAAATCTGCCGCCCCCCTCTTTTCTTACAACATTGGGAGCGACATGGGACGCTAGGAAATCGCTTACACTACTTTTTGCCGATGCGTCTTCCGAAGTTGCACCGCTGTTGTCCCGGTCACTAAAGTACGTTATGTTATAAACCTTGTCCCAACACTTGAGGGCCTGGGTTCGATCGCACTCGTCATCGAAGAGGGGCTCCATCCAGTCAAGAGCATCGGTTAGCCGATCCCGCAAGAACTTGCAGCCAGCATCATCGGCCCCCGCGATAGTTTCAGAGGGCGTAACCGGATTGTAAACAGTCAAACTGTTGTTTAAACGATCGCGAATCGCCTTCATGGTTGTGTGAAGTGATTTGTCTTCACGGTCGCTGTAGCCGGAATACCGCTCATCAACTAGCGTTGTGATTACAAAGCCAGAGGGCGTCTTCGACTCCCAGCTAGATCGACTATTTGCAAACTTCTTGATTAATTTCGTAATCCGGCGAAGCTGCCGGCCGTTCGTGCTATCTTGGCTTTTTTCAATTACCTGCCGCCTAAACCAATTGGTGACCTGGTCGGCGTCAGAGGACTTCCAATCAGAACTTGCGAGCTCTCTAGTAACATTCTCGTTGTCCGTACCCTCCCCACTGATAATGACATCCCGGTATACCGGGATGTCGACTTGGTAACCCACGTTATAATGAACTCGCACACAGTTCGTGTGCAGCTTGGGTGCAGTCTTGAAGGAACCATCGTCAAGAGCATCTCGGACCATCTTCCTTGCGTCTAGAGATGTCATGTCGGCCCCCTGCGAGCCCTTTAGGTCTGCTTTGCGGAAAATCGCAGCGTCGTCGATGTCGTAGTTCGACTCATCGTGTTGTGTCATGGTGTGCATAGCATAGGAACCTTGTGTTTGGAAGGTCTTGGGTTCCGGCTTGTCTTCTTTAACGAGTCCCTTCTTCAGTCGTTTGCGGTTGGAATCTCTGCGATCTCTCATCTCGTCTTGCTGAAGCTTCGAGAGAGCGACTTTCTCGTTGTGGTACGCCACCAAATCTTTGGCACAGTCATACATTTGGTCATCTCCTATAAATACTTCATCAATCCTATTCACATCACGGACATCGGTCTGCAAAGTCAACGGAAATCCAGGTAGCTCCGAACTAAATGCGAAGCATTGTCGTTGGCTGTTATTCAAGCTCGCAGCATGGCAATTGATTGCGATCATTTTACCACATTGTTGGAAGGCTGCATAAGTAGTGGTGATCTAGGGGGTTTTCAATTTGATTTACCAGGCAGTTGGTCACTTGCTTCCGAAGAATACTGAGATTAGCCCACTGTTGCCCCAGTCGGTCGACGCGCCGTCTACAGAGTGCCAGCGTGATGTCACTCGAGGGCATGTCGAAACTGCCTCAGCCCGACACGCCGACGTATTTTTTGCGGATGGCCTCAAGCCCTCTTGAGGGCAGTCCTTCTTCTAATTTACTACTCTTTTCCACTGCCGAACTGCGAAACCAGTCACCTCTTAGATGAGTTATCACTGCTCATCAACATTCTCATCTTCTGACTATGGGCTGGTCAAATTCTGATTCCGTAGCGGTCTCGATCGCGACATAAGCCGGGGTGTTTTCGCGTTTCCAGCGAATGATACTGGTAGGAAGCTTTACGATACTCCGTGCTCCGAGCACCTTGTTGACTTTCCGCAGGATTGTTTTTTGCTGTTCATAGACAGGCCGGTAGGGACTAAACTCCAGTTGAAAAAACCAGGTGGCTACCTGATGACGCTTCCCCTTGCGGGCAAGTGTTATGGCTTCCAGCTCTAACCCTTTGAGTGCCCCACGTTCGATCCGCACACTGGCAACTTGTCGTTGGTGCCGCTTGGCTCTTGGAGGCTTGGCCGCTTGTTTGCCTCGTGCCTTGGCTTCTTTGTAAGCATCCCACTCCCGATTCACTCGGATTCTCTCCTCGCGGCTTCTCCGCTCATAGCCCCCCTGCTTAAGGCTAATCGAATAGCCCTCGAATTTAATGGGCACATCTCGAATGTGATGCACCTGATTGCGCTCTTCCATCAAGGATCGCTCCCCAGAACTGGCAAACAGCCACCACCTATTCTCAAATCGCACATACTTATAGCGAGCAAGTCCCTGTTTTTTTCGCCGCCAAGTATCCCACTTAGGGGCATCTGTTTGGTAGAGTTTGATCATCCGCCGGTCATGCTCCAGAGGACAATCCCGAAATCGCTCTGAAACAACTCCCGTGGCATACCACGGCTTGTAGTGAATGGTTTTTTCAATGATACGAACCAGGCCCGCACTATTATCAATCAGGTACCGATACTCTTCTCTTGCCATACTTTACTACTCCTCACTTCAACTTAAAAAAGATGCAGCGGTTTGATTAGGGCTCAAACCACTGCTAAAAAAGCCACACTCCTTCCATGAAAAACCTCTGAATATGTTCTTCTCCTCCTGAAGCGTCCTATTGAACCTGAGCACCACGATTTAACCTCTGGCCACTCACAGACCAAACCGTTAAAACCTCTTCATAAGCCTTTATGTAGAGCCCCAGAGCACCGATTTATGCCGGTGCGTCTACTCCAGAAATACGCCCCGGCATGTAATGACGGGTCGTCTGAAAAAACATCTCAAAACCTCCAGCAACAGATTTGTCGGGCGCAAGGCGCAACTCACCTGTATGCTGTCTCGTCACCGTCAGAAAACATTCCCGGTTAAACCCGAAAATCTCGTCCGATAGCGAAGCATCCGTTAAACCGAATCTCCTCCCCTTCCAAGTGACGCCAATCCTTTGGCAGTCACTTGTCTGGGAGAAGGCCATCATCCAGACCAAGTTTGCAGAGCAGATCCCCTAAGAGATACGCTCTCATGGTCGGGTCTTTCGAGTAGGCATCTAATTGGTCGCCACCACGCGTTACCTGCCAAGAGCATCGGACTGTCGCCACACGAGAAGATTCCAACTCCCAGTGCCCGGGTATCTCTCCCGGCCCGCTCCTTACCCAAGAGGTTTCACTGCCTCTTGCCGAGTCCACGATGGGTTAAAGCCATCGCTTCCTCTTAGCAACCTCTACTTGACCCACACTCCCGTACCGCAGTTTCCAACTTGAGTAGTAACCGACTGGACCTCTATGAAGAGAGGTATCCAGCCCCCAAGTAGTCCGAGTCATGAACTCGACACACTACGGCTTAAGCTTCCCCGTTTAGTTACAGCCAGATTGCGAGCGAAACTTTCTCTTCGCCCTACCTAGTAGTCCTGTCGGTAAGTGGTATGACCCACGGTTCAAATGCGCTATGTACCTGGTTAAACCCAGGCCATAGTTGCGACCAGAGACTCTCTCTGTCCAGGTCTTTCGACCTGATAAACCTTTCAGCATACGGAGTAGTAGGCTCCGCTTACCCCACGCACTTGAATTGTTCCAGTTTGACTGCCCAGCTCTGCTAGGTTCTACACCCATAGGGATTACTCCCATGTAATGCTTCAGCTCTTCTGCCGATTGCCCTTTTCTGGCAACCCCCGCGTACAGTTCGGTACGCGATGCCTGGTGTTCAGCCCCCTAACAGGGGCCTAGATCGCCACTAAGACGCCACCATGACAACTCCGCATTGGGTGACACGTTGAACAGGCCATCACATTGGATGGTCCACAAGGCCGTACTGAGAAACAAGACTCAGCACAGCGAACCCCGTGTGCAGGATTCACGCCGCTTTGGCAATGGTACCTGCTTTGGAACAACTTCCTTGTTGTTTGATCCTTTGTTATCCAAAGGCTCACTGTAACGACCACCTGCACTCTATTGATAGACAGTGCAAGCAATATTTCACGGTCGCCGTACTTCCCTAGAGGATCGGTGTTTCTTACGAAACACCCCCCCAATTCACAGGATCGAATGCGGAGATTACTCTCAAACTTCAACGACTTCAGTACAAAGAAGTCTTTGCTCTTTAAGGATTACTTCACGCAAGCCTCCTTCGAGCTGGACTCAAAAACTCTCCCTGGAATCCTTTCCGGTAAAGAGCGAGTCACTGTAGGGTCAACGCTTCACGAGCCAGGCTTCCTGCCTGTCGTTTTACTGAAACGGGTGAAACACAAAAGAATCAATTCTTTGTTTCACCGCCCTTGCCCAAACCCGTCTCCGAGTAGGCAGCTCCACCATGAACACTAGTTGTGGGGTCATGACTCCCCATCTCCCTTAGCTGGTTGGTAAGGCCAGTTTACCGGGTCGTGTTCTCGGTCTGGATGATGTGCAATCTTCTGTCGAGAGGGGGAATTGCCCTCTCTGCAGTTCTTGACAACACGAGCGAACCACTCCTGATCAATGGTCGCTCTGACGAAAGAGAACATATCAGACCCCGCCAATAAAAATCAAACAGTAGTTGAAAAGATTTGCTTAGCCGGCTCAATCGTGCCAATATTTGAATCAGGCTAGCGGAGTGAATGAGCGGAGTCAGAGCGAAGGTAACTTTTTTTATTTTTGAAAGTGAGGTTCTACTATGGCTAAGAAAAGACCGTTCTCAGAAGCAGTACGTCGCCGAAATATCCAGGGGGCACTCTGGCAGAATTTCGATGGCAATGGCAATCCGTTTTACACGCCCAGTGTCACCCGGTCTTACAAAGACCAGAATGACCAGTGGCAAAACGAGGTGCTCCATGTTCCCCTCGACGATATCCCTCGGGTGATCGCCGTTTTGCAGGAAATGGAAACCAAAGCGTATGAGCAGATGCAAGTCGATTATGCGACTCGCTCGACAAATGGCGATTCAGAGGCCCAGGTACCCGTAGGGGCTGGTGCTGCTGAATCCGATAACTTCTAACCAAGTAAAGGTCGATGCTCTAGCCGCTCACACTCCTGCTAGACCTTTTTTACCCTTTTGGCTATTCCTGTGGGTTTTGTTCCAGTGGGCACGGACTGCTCTCAGTTGCCAATCTTGGGCCGCTTCGATGTCTCCCGCCTCATGGCTCTGATCGAAGTATCGTTTGAACAGGCCGTAGCGAAGGGACTGTTCAGCATAGTCATCGAATGATCCGTCAACTTGTAATTGGGTAACAAATTCTTGGAATTGGGCCTCTTCTGCAGTTTGTTGTTGTTTTTCAGCCGCTTGTTGTTTTTGCTGCCGCTTGGCAACTCGGCGCTCAGCAGCCTGTTTGGACTCAGCTTCAGCTTGGAGCAATTCTTTTGATTTGTAGCCACTGGGGTTTGGCCAGTCGTGTCGGATGGAATCGACCAGATAACCTGCTGGATTCTTCTGGATGCCAGGGTCTGACTTTTCGACAAGCCAGTCATGGACTGCTATTTTTTCCGCAATGAGCGATTCGGGACATGTATCGATTAGACTCCCGGCGCAGGTGGGTTTCCTGCGCCCTTGGCTCACCCCACGCTTTTGAAGTTCCAGTTCGAGTTTGTTTTCACATTTTACTTGCTCCGGTAATTCTTTGGCGAGGTTTCTCCTTAGTTCAAGACCACCTGTTTTCGTGTACCTGTTAGGAAACGCGTCTTTTCGCAAGTAACCCATAGTAGTCAACTCTTTGATTCCTTTGTCGAGTAGGCGTTTCAAGTTGGCAGTATCGTAGTTTCTGCTGAGGCCAATTTTTTCCTGGGCAAATACCAGCACGTCAGGATGCCTGAACACAGGGGAATACCAGAACCACTTATCGAGATAGCGGTAAAGTTGTTTGGAGACTGGATACTTGAGTCGCTGGTAGAACTCATAGTCGAGCCCCTTGGTGCGTTCCTTGCGGAATTCTTCGACGACCACACTCCCCAGTACCACGTAGGAGGGGTCTTGGATTTGTTCTCCTTTAGTGCGTCTACCGGTTCCTCGTTTCTTCTCAAACAACTCAAAATCGTCAATCAGTGAAAATCCCTTGGTCTTGAACTTTCCGTCCACCCACCAGGCGTTTTCATAGTAGAGGGTGACCCCTTTCCAGATTTTTAAGGCCTCTCGGGTTACCCGGTAGTAGTGGGCATCGTCTGGCCAGCCAACCTTCTTCAGCAGCTCGTAGCGGGTGAATTCTATCCGGGGATTGTTGTAGTCCCCTCGTTCATTAAATACCTGCAGGAGGGCTACCAGGAGCTTGTGGTGCGTGATCGTGGGGAGGCCGTATTTGTCAGAACCCGTGATGGTGAGTTTTTGGTGAAGCGGCTTGCCGTCGATGAGCTTCGTTTCATTGAATTCAAGCGTTTTGATATTTTTAGGAACTGTGGTCGAGAGGACCGACAAAGGGAACTCGACCAGATTCAGCCCATCGACACCTCTTGAAGTTGTTTTCCCTGAATCAGATTTACGTTTCGCCTGTCCCATTACCAACCCAAACAGAAAAAAACATCAACAGAAAGCAGTGTTGTTGTTTTGATTGATCTATTTAACAAGATTGTCTCCTTCTAAGTCCTTGGTTTCATTTGCGATCCGCCGACAATCCTGTATCAGATTACGGTAGTCTCTGTACGGGATGCCGGTAGATCCTGTACGGGATTACGGTAGTTCCTGTACCAGCTTACGGTAGTTGGTGTGATGCTATTTCGACCAAAGTGCGATTCAGCTAATCTCCTCGCCATTGAGAAACCACAACAAAAAAGATCTTGACCAGACGGACCTGAGCAGTTTATTGGAGAAGCACCACACAACTCCTGGCCTGCTCGGTTCGGTCGCCAGAACCAAGTGCACGCTTTCAAAAACACCCGCTCTTCCAGGCGGGTTTTTTTGTGCCTGAAAGTTTACAAGAATCAGAGTTTTTCGAAGTTCCTGTCCACTTCAAGCAACTTGAAGTTACGCTAGCTCAGAAGTAACTCTCATAGCAAGATGAAAAGACGTTCTGTTACTTCTTGTCCAACTGGCTATCAGGCGAATGTTGCAGCCATCGTTCTGCAGCTTTATCGCCCAAACGAGTATGCGACCACTGCAGTCAACTCCCGGTTTTCCGACTGAACGTTCACCCGAGGCACCTAGCGATTACCGATTCGTTATCACGAGCTATCGTTCCAGCAATCGCCGTATCAGTGCGGTGACTTTTCGCTATGGCGAAACACCGCATTAGGGATTCAGCGATACTTACAGCGTTCTGTCTCACGTGCGACCGCGCGATTTCTCACGCGGTCGCACGACCGGACGAGCAACCGTTCAAAAAGCCTCTTGCGAGATATGAGATTTCTGTGTCAGGGTAAAATCATGAATATTACCTTTGCACACAGTAAGGGTGGGGTCACTAAATCCGCCCTGGCCAGTAATTTGAGTGTTTGGCTCCATAGAAAAGGCCATCAGGTGGCAGCCATCGATCTCGATGCTGGCGAATATGGCAATAAATCACTCACTACCAGCGTAGGGCAGGCGGCTCCAGAGATTCCCATCTATCAACCCGCCAGCCCTGAAGAGCTACGAGACCTGTTACCTCAACTGGCAGAACAGTTTCATTTCACGGTGGCCGATGCCCCGGGAGGCTTTCAGAGTACGGCAAAGACCAATATCGAACTGTTAAAGCACAGCGATTTTGTGCTGATACCGGTAAAGCCCGAGTTCGATGCGATTGAGCCTCTTTCTGTCGTAGAACAGATAATCGCTGAAGCTCGCATCCAGAATCCACTTTTGGAGGCACGGGTAATTATCAACTGTCTCGATGGTCGGACCCGGACAGGCCGAGACCCTCAGAGCGTTGTCGATCTTGTTCATATAATCAGTCCTAACTTGCGAGTCATGAATCAAAAAGTACGGATTGATAGCTCTGCCTTTCAAACTGCCAGAATAAATGGGTCGGTCGTCATTCAGGGAGGAAGGTCTCCTGCTCAGGAAGACCTTAACGCTCTTTTTGCCGAACTCTTGAGTGACATGATCGTTACCATCAGTCAGCACAGTCAACAAATGGCAGCAGCGAACAGTTAGGGAGAATATACATGAAACAGAATCGGACGATGGATGAAGCCCTTACTGCTGCTAAAGAATTACGCAAGAATCTCGTCACAACTTCAAGTTCGCCGCAGCCGGAGTCTGACTCGCACCTGAAAGTCATCGATTCAAAGAGAAATTCGGAATACCCGCATCGGGAGGAATCTGATCCTGATCTAGAAACTATCAGTTCAGCAAAGAGCGAACAGTCAACCGAATTCGTGGCAAGCACAAAACCTGTTTGGGTACGACATACAATCGGTCTTAGAGATACCACCAGCCTGAGACTCCGAGATGCAGCCGATGGTCAGAAACGAAAAGAGCGGCATGGGCAACTTGGGGTAGGAGAGCCGGCTAATGAACAGGAAATTGCTGATCTGGGAATTACCCTAGCTCTCAAGCAATTGGGATACGATCCCTAAGAAAACAATTAATCGGATTCTTCCTTTAGGAACTCACCGATCTCAAACGCCTGACATAATTAAAATACGTGGCCCGACAACCACCACCCTGGAGAATAAACTGCTGGGCCCTTGCTTCTTGGGTTGCGTACGTTTCGTCTCTCAAAAGCTCAAGTGCCAGCCGAGTACGCTTATTCCCAACCGAGTCAGGAATTACCCGCTTCCAGTCGAGGCCGGCATTCTTTAGCTCCCGGGCCCGGTAATAAAGTCGCATCGACGGGGAGGGTATTTGAGCGAGTCGTTCGCCGATCCAGTCAAAGATTTCCGGGTCATCAAACCATTTTTTAGCTCTTAGATGAACCTCTAATGCAGTTGGCTGAAACAAGAGCACCTGACTGCGATCTTCGACAGCTGCGGTATTGTGATTTGTGCTCTTCCAGTCGTTACTGATAATCACCACTCGACTACTGGTCGTAAATTCACGAGGAATTCCTTCTCTTTCTAAGCCCTTGGCAGCCGTATACCAGGTGACCCGTTTTTCTGGTTCCGTCTGGCACAGATTCTTCAGGAGTCTGACTCCGTTCTTATCTGCATGGAGAGAATCGACATCGTCAATCACAATAAACTGGTCACGGTGTTTGTAAAGTTCCACATAGATCCGAAACGGACTGGCGTTTCCTTCAATCCAGCAGATATCCTTCGAGAGAGTTTTTTGCACAATCCTGCTTTTGGCGAGTCCCCGGGCACCTACGCGTATCACCAGATTGAGGTGCCCGCCAGCAAAGGCCCTCACAAAGTTTTCGAGTTCCTCGTAAGTAGTGAGAATGAGGGCGTTTCTGGGAACGGACTTTCTTTTTTGACGTGAGGCATGCGTCATACGTTAAGGCTAACACGGGCATCCTATATAACGCACCCTGGTTTTTTGTAGACACTTAGACTCTCCTTTCACGACAATCCGAATTATTCTCTATCAATCCTGACCTAGCATTCAATGGAGAACACAGTGATCGTCGAAATTGTTTTTAGCGATTTCGACTGTTGGACTCCACTTGAGGTCGGAGTGCCGACAGGATTCTTCAATCTTTCAGATAGCTTAGCACTGACAATCAGCAATCAAAAACGCTGTTCTTTAGAAATCGTGAAGTGCGCGGTGGGTTTCAAAATGTCGTTTTTGAAACTCCCTCGCTGTGGCATGATGCGAGTGATGGTCAAAGATGGTTTAATCATTCCAGAAAGTGAGGCAAGTGCCAGCGAAGTCCTTCTTGCTCATCGTTCTCTCCCGCCCCTCATCCAGCGAGCAGGTCCCATCTCAAGGAGAAGATTTTTGGAATTCTTCGCAGCACAAATTCGTAACCCTGGGACTCGCGAGGCGTATGCCCGTGATGCTGCACGATTCTTCGACTGGTGTGATCAATACACTATCAGTAGTTCCCAATACGGGAGATTTCTCTAGGTGAACGCAAGGTCCCTCAGGACAATGGTTTTTGTCAAATCAAATCATTCTCCAAGGAGGGAGCCATGCGTTCACAACAGGATTATATCGTTACCAAGAATGAAGTACACGGCTATGCCAACGATTGGCTGGCTAGGTCTTTGAAGTTGGAGTACAAAAGGACTAAATGCACTGCCAGCACGTTATTCGAGATTCTGTTGATCGCAGCGGCGCGGATGACCAGCGTTTTCGCTGTGTGTCGCGACTTGGCCGATGCACCGTGCGACCAAACGATTCGCAATGCGCTCGACTCATCGCTCCCCGATATCTCCGAACTGGAGCGTCGACTGAATCGCTCGCTGGTAACCGAACTTCCCAAAGCCCTGTTTCGCAAGCGGCGGAGAATAGCCGTCGATCTAACGTTGATTCCCTATCATGGTCAGCCACTGGAGCACGAAAAGGAAATCTATCGCAGCGCACCCAAGAGTGGCACAACACACTTTCATGCCTACGCGACCGTGGCGGTGGTCCACAAAGGCCATCGTTATACACTCGCTTTGACCCCTGTGGAGCATGGCGAAAAGCTCAAGGCAGTGCTCCAGCGACTGCTGGTCATCGTTCGTCGTCGGCAGGTGAAAATACGATTTCTCCTGCTAGACAAGGAGTTTTTCAACGTCGAGGTGATGTCTTACTTGAAGCGTGCTGGGCACGGTTTCATTATTCCAGCGGTCGTGCGGGGTCGCAAACCGAAGCGTGGCAAGCAGGCGACGGGTCTGCGTGCGATCCAAAAGAAGAAGAACGGTTACTATCGTTATCGTCATCAAGGCAAGATCGACGGCAAAACTCGCCGTACCCAGCTCACGATCTGCGTTGCCAGCAAGAGGTATACGCACAAGAAGTCTGGCAAGCGTCGCACCAAGAAGCTGATGTACGCGGTTTGGAAAGTTCGCCTGACCCCCAAAGAGATACGCGAAACCTACCGCACTCGCTTTGGCATCGAGACCAGCTATCGCCAGATGAACGAAGCGCGGATCAAGACCTGTACCCGGGACCCCGCCTTGCGGCTGCTTTTTGTCGGCATCGCCTTGGTGCTGCGAAACGTTTGGGTCTGGCTGCATTTCAAGATGGCCAAAGGAAAATGGAGCGACCAACCGCAACTATTCCTAAAGTTACTCCGCTTCCGAGAAATGCTGCTCTGGATCAGCCAAGTCGTTGGAAAGCACCTCGGAGCCGACCGCAAGCAAGGCATCGAATATGAAGCCTATCAAAGACTTACAGAAAACTACTGAAGCATGTCGTATTGGGAACTACTGACTATCGAATTGGCTCAAATCTCACCGCTAGCGGTTGCCAGTTATATAGAACAACTGACAGGCGAGTTGAGTGCTCCCACCGTCAAACTTCATCTGGCAGCGATTCGCTCCTTATTCGATTACCTGGTCACGGGACAGGTTGTACCGCTCAATCCAGCAGCGGCCGTGCGAGGTCCCAGGCACGTGGTCAAAAAGGGCAAAACTCCTGTGCTTACAGCAGAAGAGGCGCGGCAACTGTTGGATGGCATCGATTTACGGACGATTGCCGGCGTGCGAGACCGCGCTTTAATTGGACTGCTTGTGTATAGTTTTGCGAGGGTCTCGGCAGCCGTTGGAATGGATGTTGGCGACTACTTTTCGCAAGGAAGACGGATGTGGTTTCGACTCCATGAAAAAGGGGGCAAGCATCATGAAGTGCCAGCTCACCATAAAGCTGAGGAATACGTAGAGGCTTACATGCAATGTGCTGGAATTCGTGTTGATTCTCAAGGCCCTATTTTTCGCACCATTGATCCTAGGAGCAATCTGACTGTGGTCCGAATGCACCGGGTTGATGTGCTACGAATGATTAAGCGGCGAGCGCGACAGGTAGGGCTTTCTTCCCGAGTCTGTTGTCATATTTTCCGGGCAACGGGAATCACCGCCTATCTGCAATGCGGTGGGTTGCTGGAATACGCCCAAAGAATGGCCGCCCATGAGTCTGTACGAAGCACTAAACTCTATGACCGAACTTCGGACACGATTAACCTCGATGAGATTGAGAAGATTCAGATCTGATGTGAGAATATAGGATGTTTTTCCGCAATCGTGCTGTTCAACAAGTTTGTCACACAATATCGACCGGTAATACGCGGTTGAAGTGGCTGCCCAGGCACTCGATCAAACGCACATGATTGTCACAAATCTTGATTGATTTGTCATAAGCGAATGACGACGCATTGCAGGCACCCACGATGCGTCAGAGCACATTCTAGAACTGCTCGTCAGGCGGTTTTGCGTTCGTAGTGCTTCAATACGCCGCCAAGCCACTGTCGGCAGACGATCTCATCGCTCCCGTCCAACGGGTCGTCAACCTCAGGCCAAACCCCGAGTAACGGCTTGTTCTCCTTCCGCTGATGAGGACGAGCCTGGTGATAGTATTCGAGATAAGCAGACACGAGATGATCGAGGTGCCCCAAGCCGAAGGCGATGAATCGGTTAAGGCACTCACCGCCGATCTACCCACCCCAGCGCTCGACGAACGCGTTCTGATTCGGGGCTCGGGGAGCGGTGGGCTCTATCCTGACACCGTTGTCAGTGAAGACCTGATCGAATCGGTTGGAGTACTTGAAATCGAGCTCGCGGACGAGGTATTAAACCGGAAGCTCCATTCCACGGGCTTGCTCAAGCATCAATCCGGCTTGAGCTGTTACCCACTTATTATCGGGCTTGATCGTCGCAGGAGAGCAGATCACCCGCCGTGATCTGACATGCAGGAAGGCCAGGACATAGGCCTGCCTAAGCCCGGTGCTGGTCATCACCATCTTCGAGAAGAAGTCACATTGCCAGAGAGTGTCAGCGTGAATCTTCGCGAAGTCGTCCCACGTACCAGGGCCACGTTTCGGTCCCGGATGAAGACCTTCTTCTTTGAGGATGGTACGTACGGTTGTTCGGCCACAGCAGCGAATTCGCTATTTGCGTAGTTCGCCCACAATTCGCCCGTATCCCCATTGATTCTCTCTCGCTAAGCGAACCACGATCTGACGGATGGTTTCGGAGGTACCTTTTCTTCCCATTTTCTTCGTCGGCTTCTTGCCCTGGCTTCTCCTCTCGAGCCATCTGCGATAAGTTCGCGGGTGCACAATGGAAATCAACTTCAGCACCTCCGAGCCGATACTGTCACCCAATTCGAGTAGCTGTTGCCTCTCTTCGTTGGTAAGGAAGATACGCTACTTTCGGACCCGCTTGAGGGTCATTTCTAGCTCGGCCTTCAAGAAAAGAATCTGCCGCCTCAAGAGCTCTTCATCAGTTCTGGCAAATAGAAAGAACAGGGGTGAGAACCAGTCGCGCATCGGACCAACATTCCTTGCGAGTAGTCGAGAATCAGGAGTGACAAGCCTTCTGAACCCTGGTGTATGACGATTCTCTCACGCGAACTATCTTTGGCAAGTATTCCTGTGGACTGATTCGATGACAATTGTTCTTCAAAATCGACTACACCGTTGGCAGGAAGAAAAATGCTAAAACCTGCTAAAAGATGCTAAAACTTGCTAAGTCTTGTCAGCAGTGAGAAGTGTAGTAAGATCGCGTTTCACGCTTGTTTTCAAGTGGTCTCGCTAAATTCGCCCGATGATTCTCATAACCTCGAGGTCGTCGCCGAAATGGCGAACTCGACGAGCTTCGGCGATCCAGGTTGAACTGGAACGCTGTTTGTCAGTATCAAGCAGAGCCACAGTCTTCCCAAGGTCGAATAGCAATACGGCAAGATGCACGGCCAGCGTTGACTTCCCTACTCCGCCTTTACTATTTGCAAACGCGATTAACATGTGCCCAGAGTAGCGCGTCTGCGAGCGGTATGACAAGTATGTATCGTTGAAAACCTGTTAGTTGGGAAAACGAATGAGTTGCTTATGGACAAGCCACTAATGGTGATGGTATGTAATCAAGTCAGCCAGTTGGTTTTTTTATATACAGTGTACCACGCTTTCCTGAAATTCGGCAGGTTTTAGTGCGGACTTGCAAACTTACTTGAAAACACACTTACTGATATGCACGGAAGTGTTCAGTGGGTACGACGTAACCGTTTCACGATCCTTTCAATTACCCACAAGTATTGCCGTATTCCCGATTCTAAGTCGAGATCAATCCAATTGCTTGTGTGCGAGCTTTGATTGCAGAGATCATGTATGTTTAGAGGCCAGCGATATGGAAGCGTGAGTCGACTGAGAAATTAAGAGTTGTGAGTTTTCTGAACAACATTTGAAAAAGCGAAAATGGCAGGCATTATGAATTACTTGCGCCGACAAGCGCTGGCTGTTGAAGTCGCCACCAGCGTATGCATTGACTTGTATGTCAACGAATCGGCTCAAGCAATTTTGTGTAAGTGTAGCGGTCATTCGTGCTTCGAGAGCAAAGCAGCAGAATGAGAGTCGAGAAATAGCGATGTATGTGGGTGCTCTTGAAGAATAGAAGCTGGTACTTGATTACTGACAGGACCTTCCACCGAATTACGGACTGCCTGAGCTTTTCGTTCGTCGGGTACAGTACATATGACATGCTTTGATTTCATGATTTGTCGAACCGACATACTGATTGCTTGGTGAGGCACGCCGTCGAGTGAGCGGAACCAGCCCTCGCCAACTTGCTGCTTCCGGCATTGTTCGTCTAGACGCACTACAATAAATGGAGACTCTGTTTCGAAATTGGCGGGGGGGTCGTTGAAGGCGATGTGGCAGTTCTCGCCGATTCCAATGAAAGCGACATCGACGGGTTCCTGGCGAATTAAGTTGCCAACGCGAAGGCATTCTTCCTCGGCATTGGACTCTGCATTGAGAAAGTTGACTTCTCGTGGGGGTAATGCGAGATGCCTTATAAACCGCTCCCAGAGAAAACGGCGAAAAGATGCTGGGTGTTCGATGGGAAGTCCTACGTACTCATCCAAGTGAAAGAGTCTAACTGTTTGCCATTTGATGTCCGGTTCTTTCAAAAGTGCTTCGACCATTTGAATTTGGGAAGCTGCCGAAGCCATGACAACTGTTGCTCGACCTCTTGCTTCAATAGCAGCACGAATTTCTCTAGCCCCGGCCGAAGCCGCATGCTCAGCAACTGTAGCTAAATCTTGGAAAATCTGGATTTCCACGGATATCTCCTTGAGTCATGGTACGACAAGTTACGCGTTCGATTCTCTCGATGGAAGCGAGTAGAGTTGCAATTAAGAGGTAGCTTTACTTTGTTGGGGCTGACGTTATAGTATTTGGGTCGTCCAAGTTTTTCTTACGGGCACGATTTATGATGCTGCTAATTGAGATCGGTATTCCCTCTTGATCGCGACTTTCGTCTGCTGCTTCCATAATGGCCAAGATTTCCAGCGTGATTCGAGGGCTAATTGGCGGAATGCGACTGACAAAGAACTTGCATATTTCATTGACAAGATTGTCGTACCCAGAGAACCCCGTTTTGGAAGCCACAGTCTTGTCGCCATAGACCGTAAACGAATAGACTGCACCCTTGGTAGACAAAGCCCAGGTCGCCCCCTGCCGTCCGTCTGACCAACAGCCGACGATTAGCGCCCCAATCTTGGAGTCGTGGCGTGCGACAGTTTCACAGCCAGGTCCTAAGAGTGCAGAGAGGGCCTCGATCCCATGGATTCCGTACCAGAACAAGTCTGGATGATGGGGTTCCAATTGAAAAGGTGTCGAAGTTGCCGCTCCGAGTACGTTACCAGTTTTATTGGATTTAGTTACAAGGTCCACCTCCGGGCAAAATCTAAGTGCTGATGAGGAGAAGAAGGGGGTATTTGTCTCTTCAGCGATCCGCATGATTTCGAGAAAGTCGGCCACAGAGGCAGCTGCGGGCTTGTCGATAAAGACCGGCTTGCCCATCGCGATCCTGCGAAATTGATCAAGGTGTGCGCGTCCGTCGACGCTTTCCAGCAGAATTGCGTCGACATCGGCGACTGCCTCTTCGGGAGAGTCAACAATCGCAATGCCGGCCTCCGCAAGTTGCTTGGAAAAGTCCATTACCCGATCTCTACTACTTGGAATATCGGAACTCCCACCCGGGTAGGCAACCACTACTTGTACGTCGGCAAGTGGCCCTATGGCGTTCTCCGAATTCATCAACGTCGTGAAGGCAATTGCGTGGCTTGTATCTGTACCAATGATAGCAACCTTTAGGGGCTCTCCTGCCCGAGCAGTGCTAAGTACAACATTTACCAGAAAGCTGAGAAATAGTGGCAAAAGCATTATGGAAGTCGAATAGGGAACAATCCGATTGAACATAGTCATAAATTGATTCTTTCTCTCGTATTGGAGGTTCGACATCCAATGATGTGATTAGCGTACTACGACCACGATGAGAGATCCAACCCGTAGTTATCCTGCCAGAGAGCGAGATCATCCGCATCCACGTCCCCATCTCCATCAAAATCTCCCTCTTCAAAAGTCTTGTCGGTAGCGTTGGGAGCATAGTGAGACTGTCACCAGAGGAAACTCGAGCCGTCGACATCATTGTCCAAGTCGTGATCGCGGGGGAGGATAACAAAAGTGAAGAAGAAATACCCGCCAGTTGAACCATTGACTGATGGAAACGACGTCGGAGACGTGTCAGAAAGACCGTTGAGTAATCTCCAATTACCATCGAATCGATTTCCGCTAGCATCATGAATGGCCGTGGAAGAACTGCCGGGGTTATTGGATAGGCTTTTAGTCTTTATTCAGCTGAAATGTAATTAACCATGACTAAAAGAAGGTGCGATTCTTTGTGCATCGAAACAACAAGCCCACAACAGCTATGCAAAGTAATAGCGATGAACTCGGCTCAGGGATAGCGACAAGATCGGAGACAAAGATTCCACTAGAACCATCTGTGAATCGTGCCCTAAATGCCACCTGCCCCAAATCGTTGAAGCCGCTTGCTCGACCATCCTCATTCCCACTGCCCCCGACAAAACCCAATTCGCTAATCTGTCGAAAATCGGTACCCAATCCGTTGTCGATGTCAAGCAGATCACCTTCTCGGACTATCAAGGTCAGCACTCCCGATGAATTTTGCGCCCAAATACCACTATTGTTGTTGGAGCCAACACCTAAGCCAGTGAGATAGCCTAAAAACGCTGCTTGCCCCATTGCATTGATGATTGGGTCTTCGAAGCTAGAAAAGGTAGCACTCGTGCCCGAAGCTGGATGACCCGAACGAGCCAATAGCGCGAGCGAGCCATTTCCTTCAGACCATATACCATGATTATTGCTGGCACTTACTTGTTCGCCTTCGAGAGTGGCACGGAATAACACTTGTCCTGCACCATTCATTACAGGGTCGCTGAAACTAGCAAAATTACCGTCAACACCTGGAGCAACACTACCCTCACGGGCAATCAATATGATCGAGCCACTACCACCCGACCAAACACCACTATCATTGTTGCTATCCACTTCGGTCCCTAACAGGTTTCCCAAGAACGCTGTTTGACTCGCATTATTCACCACGGGAAGTCCAAAACCAGAGAAGCTTGCGTTCGTGCCAGGAGCTACCTCGCCCTCACGCACAACCAATACTAGAGAGCCATCTGAGCCGTACCAAATACCACTGTTGTTGTTGCTGATCACACCTGTTCCGGAGAGAATACCTCGAAAAGCGATCTTACCCAGGCCGTTAAGAACGGGAAACTCGGAGCCAGAAAAAATTGCTCCCGTGCCGGGTGCTGCGTTCCCATCGCGAACTACCAGAGTGAGCGAACCACTTCCCTCGGACCAAATACCGCGGTCGTTGCCATGATCTACATCGATTCCGGAGAGCTGACCGTGAAATGCTGTTTGGCCTGAATTATTGAAGACTGGGGGAAGGGCTATTCTAGAAAAAATCACGGTGGTATCCGGCGCCGCATCACCTTCGCGTGCCACTAAGGCAATTGGGCCACCTCCCTCAGACCAAATACCGCGGTCGTTGTTGGGGTCTACTCCCAAACCTGCGAGCCCCCCCAAGAATGCTATTTGACCCGCGTTGTTCAAAACAGGGTCGCTAAGGCTGGAAAAATTTGCACTAGTGCCTGGGGCTGCACTACTCTCACGCGCCACCAAACCAAGTGTGCCAGTTCCTTCGGACCAGAGACCGAGATCATTACTGGGGTCTACTCCTGGGCCTGCGAGAGTTCCAGGAAATGCAGTTTGCCCATGATCGTTTAGGACAGGGAGTCCGAAACTGGAAAAAATATCGCCGGAATCAGGGGCAACATTACTTGAGACCGCTACCGTTCTTAGTCCTTCCGCTTCGGCATTTGTCCCCAAACTCTCCAGCAAGCCAATGCCAACGAAAGCTAAATAAAGAACAGTGCATCTTATAATATTCATAAATGAAATTCACCGGTTCGACAAGAATGTGAGAAAAAAATAAAAGGCAGATGTACATCTATCCATTGCAGAATTCACAATAGTCAATAGATACTTTCATACTAAACCCAGTCTAAAACTCATGCAATAAGAGTGGTAATTACAGGCACCTTGTGAGTTGGTATCTACCATCTATGGCGAGTAGTTATTCACTATTATTGTCGAATTAGGACTCTTTAATTCTTACTCATTAACTGTTGGACAAACTGTTGTTTGCCTACGAATTCCGACATTTTCGCCTTTAACTGCCCTTGAGAAGCCATTTTGATTCATGGTTGGCACTTGCTAAACAGTACCCATTAGACTGTTAGACAATCTTCTTGCATAAGAGTCTACTTAAATCTGGGTCTGGACGAAAAAGCTTGTTTGTTAAACGACCTGGTATTGATTGAAGGCGAAGCAGCTACGCGGTTGAGAGAACATGAAGGACAATGACGAGGTTTCCCATGGAGTGCTCTAAATCAACAGGGTTGGAGAAATCAAATTTGCCATCTTTTTCAGCTTCACAGATGACACAACACTTCAGCATTTCACTTTCGGAAAACGCGTCGGCCACAATAAGCCGAGTGTTTCTGGGGCAATTTGATCATGCCAGCTACATCCTCGGCACCAGTATCGCAAGCTTCGGCGGGGTCTAGGCACTTCGCCTGCGTATAGTTTACTCCCACGATTTTCGACATATTCGAAATCATCTCAGTTCTTGAAGGTGTGATAGGCGATTTTGCTCTTTAGCCAGAGAACGAACTGTGAATGATGGAAAAATAGAATTAGCATATCAACATTTGAACCAACAATGTGATGCTGGGTGACGTCCTTGCAGCGATCGGTTTTATACTAACCCTTCGGATGCGATTCAGAAATCGGAAGCTGTGTCGAACCGGGTAAGCAAGATTCCAGTAGTGTCCTACTGATTGTCAACCGTTACGCCCGGCCAATCGTCAGTCCGAAACGGTGTCAAGGGCAATCCGACGCCGTCAAACATATTGCAGACCGGATTGTCTGCCCAGGCATAGCGTACAGCTACAGGGTTGACTACCTTGCTGCTTGAGACCTCGATGCGATTCTCTTCGACAATCTTAGCATCGGCCCAGACAAACTTCTCGTCAGCTCCAGCGATGGCAAAACCAATTGGTTTGTTTACATCAAAAGTGCGCCAGCCGTTATGAACTTGGTCGAACGTTAAGATGATCTTGCCGTCTTTCATTTCAAATGAATTGTAGCTGGGGCTGTGGTAGGCGATATCCTTGCCGTATTGATTCGCAAGGGCCCAACGCGCCAGCCGTTGTCCAACGGTGAGTTTATTGCGAGGGTGAATGTCTTTCCCTTCGCCCACGTCGATGATGACGGCTTCACCTGTGTTGGAGAGTTTAGACATTGTCAGCGTCTGAGCTTCGCGGAGTTCTGCCCATGCGCTTTCACCCGGTTCTGGCTGTTCGTCCAGATAATTTGCCAGTTGGACCCAATAGAAGGGGAAATCTCCTTGATTCCATTCGTCTCGCCAGTTTGTAATCATCAAGGGAAACAGGTCACGGTATTGATGCGCCCGGTCGACGTTAGATTCCCCTTGGTACCAGATCACACCTTGAATCCCATATCCCAAATGCGATTTGAGAATCCCGTTGTAGAGGTTTCCCGGCCGTGAATTGCCGATCATCTGACTGCTAAGGCTCGCAAGTTGCTTCTGCTCCTCTTCGCCTTTGTCTGCCTTGTTTGAAAGCAATTTATATTTATCCTCAAGAGTTTGCCAGGGTTCCAGGAGCGAATGATATTTCTTGGTCTCCTCCAGCACCTCACGGTTTACCCAAGCTTCCGCGGCGGATCCACCCCAAGAATTGTTGATCAAACCAATCGGCACATTGAGAGCCTGATGAAGTTCTCTCCCAAAGAAATAGCCGACAGCCGAATAGTTTCCCACTGTTTCCGACGAACAAACTCGCCAGTGCGCGTCAAGATGAGTCCACGCTGGTTCCTGGCTGCCCTTATTGGGATAGTTCACCATACGAATAAATGGATAGTTTGCTGTTGCCTTCACTAGATCGGAGTCGGAGCACTTATTGACCGACCATTCCATGTTCGACTGCCCAGAGCAGATCCACACTTCACCGACGAGAACGTCGGTGATCGTAATAGTATTCGACCCGACAACGAGTAGTTCATAAGGCCCACCTGCATCAAGCGGATCCAATTTAACGCTCCAATTGCCGTCTTCATCTGCCGTCGTCTGTTTCTCATGGTCTTTGATCCTAACGGTCACTTTCTCGCCTGGACTCGATTTGCCCCAGACAATGTTGGCTTGCTTTTGTTGTAATACCATGTGGTCGCTGAAGATGTTAGGAATCGAAACTACTGCATGACTTACGGGTACTGTATAGCAGGCGGAAACAACAAGAATGCAAATAGCCGAAAACGTTTGAAAAAACTTCATTAGATTACCTCGTAGCTTCAAATAGATTCTGTCAAACACATAGATGCCCGATGATAACAGTAGCAACCCCCTGACCAATTCGAAGAATTGGAGCATATCCTGGCAGTGAATTCAAATCGCAGGCCAGAACACGCCACGTGTAGTTCATGGATTCGCCTGGAGAATTGTACAGCGGCCCGAGCCCTTCGAGATCGGTGATCTCGCCAAATTCCATCTTGGCAACTTCCAGGCTGAGCTTTCTCCGATTGATGCATTCCTTTGGTTGTTGAGTGAATTCATGCTATTGCCGAACTGAAGCCGCGATTGTGAAACTCATGTGGACGCCGTGGCGTATTGCCCAAAAGAATATCCCTTCGCATCTGTCAACCAAAGGGTTCTCTTGTCAGAACGGACCGAATTGGAAGAAGAGCACTTTTTATCCAAGGCGTAGCTCATATCGATTGGTAAGCCAGGAAAGTCTAAGAGGATGACAATGAATGTCTCCTGGTCTGCGTGAACGCAAATAAACATGCGGCGCAGCCGTCAACAATTCATCCTTTACTCGCAAACAGACTACGCTTGAAATTCCAATTCGCGCTGAATCAACACACAACTGCTAATTACACCATTACACAATAAGCCTGTTAAACCAACAAATTAGTTGTCTTGTGATGTAGTGCTCGACTAGAGTCAAGTAAGGCAAGGCTACTCGGTGGTTCTAGTTTACTACTGGCAGTTGCTCTCATCTTCCTTTGTTTCGATTGGTGAGGTTCTTTTCCGGTTAGTGCAAACGTGCCATCGGTTGGTTTAAGGAGCGAGCCCTTGTAGGACGGATCAATATTGTTCGAAATGCCGTATCGAATCACTATTCATTACGCCGGATACCCTTATCCCTTGGAGGGGGGAGTAAGGATCGTGCCAGAGGAAGTTAAGAGGTGATATTGGGCAGCAGAATCACATCTTAAAAGCAACCGATATCAGTGTATTTTTTGTTTGATTTACCATTTTTGATCACCAACTATTTGGAGACTGACTTCATGAGACGATTTTCGGAAACAATAATGACTGTTGCGATTATGGGTTTTTTTGCGGTGACCACTTCAACTGGAGCTGTTTTATTTGATTTCGGCAATGATGATGCCCCGGTAACAGGTGTCAATGTAGTATTGCAATCAACTGCTGTCATTGCCGATCTAGTAGATACTACTGGAGCTTCGACGGGCATCAGTTTCACGTTAGTAGATAGTGGTGGCACTCCGATCACTCCCGGATTCGAGCTTTTCCCTGGTGGAGACGATTTTAGATTTCATAATGAAAGTGGTGAGACCGCAGTGAGTGGCGAAGCCGCTTCTTATTTCGGTGCCGGCACGAATAGCATTACCTATGATTCTTTATGGGGGGATATCGGCGACCCTGGTGTCCATTTCAAACTTGAAGGTTTGACGCCAAATACAGCTTACTATTACACTTTCTATGCTTCGAGAAAGGCTACGACATCGCCGAGTCGAAACACTCTCTTTAGCGTAGACGGTGGCCCTGGAGTTACTTTGGATGCGATTGAGAATTCTAGCGAGGTCGCCCACCTGACGGCCTTGTCGGATGCAACCGGCTCATCGATTTTATTCATGGGAAATGGATTAGAAGTAGCACCGGCGCCAGATAGCGAGTTCTGGTATATACAAGCCATGCAGATAGAGGCGATCCCTGAGCCGAGTTCCTTACTTTTGCTGGTGAGTACTCTTGGCGCAATTGCTGTACGCCGATGGCATCGGTAATTTGTTACGATGTTTTATTAACAATTCGCTGGTCTTGCGTTGAGAGAACGTAGGCTATGGCAATGCTTCGAATCGGGAGGGGGCGTTCCTCTCCTGATTTGTTGTTTCACCATAAGAATGTTTATGAGTGAAATTTGATTTCCCAATCAGGATGACGATTCTACTGGTGTCTAGGGCGATAGTTGCAATCTAATGTCTAGATACGACTCCTATAAATACACCAAAAAGCAATCCACTGGTCATTTTTGAATTTGCGTAGATTGTTAATCGACTGTCGATTAGTATCAATATAGATATGAAAGCAGAAAAGAAACTGTCTTCGATTCCTATCATTTTCTTTTGGGTATTCGACATTACTTTTCTTTCGACTTGGTTGTGATCTTCATGGACATGAAAACGGTATTGAGTCGCGCAGACTAATTCACCGTACATGCTGGCGAAATGGATAGCTAGGTTTCACAACATTCTCTGGGTTGAGTCGATCATCGATTCTTCGGATGTCTATGGCCGGAGATTGCCATAGCACTTGACGGTTGCTAATAAACCTTGCAACGACTGTTTGCTTTGCTTGCCTGTTTCTTTTTCTTAGCAAGCTTTGTTAGGTGCACATTCAGTCGGAACATTCAAGGTTTGCGGTGCCGATTGTCATTTAGTTAATCGATGAGATTGAGTTACAAATCATTTAATTTGTCGTGTAGAGGAGCAGAAATATGAAGAAACATTTATGCGATTTCCCATCGCTTATTGCAATACTACTTTACTTTGGAATGGTCCAAACGGCTAACGGGATTTCAGCCGTCCGCATTGCTTATGGATTGGACGATCCAATTTATGCTACAGCGCCTCCGAATGACCCAAGTCGTCTTTTTATTGTCGAGCGAGGAAGTGACGAAGGCAGTAGTCGAACGGGCAATATTAAGATCCTCGATCTGAACACAAACACAGTAGACCCAACTCCTTTCTTAACCATTCCAAATTTATCTAATTCAAGTTTGTCTGAAGGTCTATTCTCGATTGCCTTTCATCCAAATTACGAACAAAACGGGTTTTTTTATGTCAATGCTATGGATAGCAGTCGCACATCGACGATCCGGCGATACACAGTTTCCCCCGACAATCCAAATGTGGCTAAGCCAGATTATACAACACTCTTGGAGTACCCTCAGCTACCAAGCCACAACAACAATTGGATTGGATTTGGCCCTGATGGATATCTCTATGTCACTAATGGAGATGGGGGAGGGACAAGTCACGACAGACCGAACAATGCGCAAAACATCAACGATATTCATGGTGCCATCTTGCGCTTGGACGTAGGTACGGATGGTTTGGCTGATGATTTCCCCTCAGATACTAATCGCAATTACGCCATTCCCCTATCGAATCCCTATGTGGGTCGAGATGGACTTGATGAAATCTGGGCGACTGGCCTACGAAATCCCTGGCGAGCCAGTTTTGATCGCAAAACTGGAGATTTTTACATCGGTGACGTTGGGCAAGAGATTCTTGAAGAAATCAATTTCCAGCCGGCAGGGAGTTCCGGTGGTGCCAATTATGGTTGGCGTCTCCGCGAAGGTACGGTAGCGACACCTCGTGAAAATACCGGTGGCCCCAAGCCTTTTGGAAATGTTGATCCAGTTTTTCAATACACACATGGCAATGGAACGACACCCCAGGAATGCCCTTACGGAAACTTCGGCGAAGGTGACGGGTGCTCGATCACTGGTGGTTACGTATACCGAGGGCCGATCGAAGAACTTCAAGGACAGTATTTCTTTGCGGATTTCGTTAATCCGCGAATTTGGTCGATAGAGGCCGATGTCTCTGGCTTGACACCAGACCAGTATGATGGCGCTAACTTTAAGAAGTTCACTGACTGGACCAATAACTTTGCACAATCCGAAGGAGTAATCGACAGTATCGTTTCCTTTGCGGAAGACGCGAACGGCAATCTTTATATCGTTTCAATTGGCAATGGTGGCTTGGGAAGTAATCAGGGAGCAATTTACAAAATTGTGCCTGAGCCAGCATCTATTCTTTTACTCCTTGTCTCAGGATCAATCATTGCATTCAGACGAATAAATACGGCCTTCTCATAGTTAGGGAAGCGACTGACTTAATCAGCCTTTAAATCATACTTATCAACTACAAATAATCAGGAGACATTAATGTTTTGCAGATTTCATGTACAGTCGACCTGCTTGCTAGCATGTTTTTATTGCTTGTCGATCAATCCGGTTTCGGCCAGCGATGTTATCGAGGTATATCTTCTCGGAGGACAGTCAAATATGTCAGGTGTCGGTTTGATTGAAAACCTTCCAGCTGGTTGTCTACCTCAGCTAAATGTGATGATTTATCATTCGGACGCTGTCGGAGGAATACCTCGCCAGTGGATACCTAACGCACCTAGTGGATTCAGCAGTTTTGGAGTCGACACGTTTGGTCCTGAAATTAGCCTTGGCAAGCGGTTGAGCGAACTACGACCGGGTGTCGATATTGCCCTGATAAAACACTCGCGAGGTGGATCTAATCTTGCCGTCGATTGGAACCCTGGAAACGCTGGTGACCTATTCAGTCAAGGAGTTAAGTACAAAGAGTTTCATTCTACAGTAAAGAATGGCTTAGCAGCTCTGCAAGCAGAGAATCCAGGCAAAGAGATTCAACTTAAAGCGATGTTTTGGCATCAGGGCGAAAGCGATGCGGCGAATTTAACCTTTGCGAATGGCTACCAAGAGAACTTCGTGAATTTCATTGGGCGCATCCGAGAAGATCTTATGACACCAGACTTGCCGTTCATTTATGGCACGATTCGGCAACGTACTTCATCTGGAGTAAATACAATAATTGATGCTCAATTACGGACTGACGAATCATCAGCCACCGCATTTGCGACCGAGGGAGCTCATGTTCTTGATTTTCGGAACTTGCCAACTCATAAGGACTCGATTGATGGTTTCCGAGATGACGATGATACCCACTTTAATGGCACGGCTCAGATCCAAATGGGGAAGATGTACGCGGATAAGTACCAATCTATCATTGTTCCTGAACCTTCAGCGTGTGCCTTGTTTCTCTCCGGGATAATGTCTTTGCTTTGTCCTCGCAAGCGACCGCATTAATAACCGTACACAACCTGAAAGTGATTGAACCTGCAGCCTATCTTGAATTCGATTATTCGCTAATAGTGCTCGCGTCTGATAGTTTTTCCGAGAACAAATAGAGTCTAGCTGAGGGAAAGAAGCTTGCTGCGAAGATGAGTTACTTTGAAGGAATAGAGAGACATTTCCGTAAGAATAAACCATTAAACATATGACATGCTATTCGGTCTTTCTTGTTCGTTTAGCTTTAGTATCGGCTACAATAGGGCTTATTGAGTCCTGAGTTTGCAAATGGCTTTTCGGTATCAGATTGGCCATCAGCAGTCCGAATACACTTCTCACAGTGCAAGTGAGATTCACTAGCATCACAGTATTATTTTGAGGACACGAACTATGTTTATGGGTGATTCAAAGTTTTGTTCGCGGCATGAGTTGTTCTTACCGCTCTCAAAAAGAAACCGAGGTTTTACGTTGGTGGAATTGTTGGTGGTCATTGCCATTATCGGAGTATTGGTGGCTTTGCTATTACCTGCTGTTCAGGCAGCTCGCGAAGCCGCTCGTCGCACGCAATGTTCCAATAATCTTAAGCAACTTAGCTTGGGTTTTATGAACCATCACGATGCTCATGGATACTTTCCTAGTTCAGGGTGGGGATGGAGGTGGTCGGGAGACCCTGATCTAGGGTTTGGCATAGAACAACCCGGAGGCTGGGGATTCAACATTCTCCCATACATAGAAATGGCCAACCTAAGGGAGCTGGGAAGCGGAATGGCCGAAGGGAGTCCTGAACGGTCAGCCGCCATCTTGATTCAGGTGGGTACGCCAATTTCCGCTTTTACTTGCCCTTCGCGTCGCAGTGCTATTGCATACCCAGTGGTGAAGAACGGCGTCCTTGCGTACAACGCGACGGCGTGTACTGAAGGGAATTGTACCACTGCGCGAAGCGACTATCGGGCCAATTCTGGTAGCATCAATAGGCACGAGCATACTGGACCAGCAAACGCAACAGTGGCTAAGATTTATGATTTTCGTTTCGATGAGGAGGGTGTTAAACAGGAACCAATCAATGGAATAACCCATCAGCGGAGTATGATCGACATGTCTCGTATTACGGATGGTACGAGCAACACCTATTGTGTTGGAGAGAAGTATTTAAACTCAGATCATTATCTCACAGGGGAAAGTTCTGCTGACGATCAACATATCCTATTGGGGTACGATAGTGATGTGAACGGATACACCGGATCTAGTTTTGATCCCTACGACGATAATTATCTCATTCCACTTCGTGATCGACCTGGCTTGGACGGCACGTTTAATTTCGGTAGTGCCCATCCCAGTACCTTTCACATGGCTTTTTGCGATGGTTCCGTTAAGGCGATCCCATTCGACATCGATCCGCGAGTCCACAAGAATCTAGGGGCACGGGATGATGGTCAAACCGTCGACAGGAGCAGTTTCTAGCAATCAGACAGTCACATAAAGTTGGAGTTGCGGTGATTATAAAGTTCAAATCAGTTTGCCATGCTAGATTGGAATCTGTTGGCAAAGTAGTGGTTTCCCCTCTAAGTTTAGCGAAGTTAGAGAATGTCTTTTTGCTTTCTTTCCTAGTTTGGCCAGGGTGTTCTGGCAGTTATTCGGAACGAGTCGCAGCTCCCACATGGGATCCTGTCAGCATGGCCAATAAGGCTATATCGGAGTTTGATAAGAATGGAGACAGCAAGCTTTCTGAGGAGGAGTTGAGTTCGGCTCCTGGGCTGAAGTATTGCTCTAAACAGCTTGATAGCGAAGGGGATGGGGACGGCAGTCTGAACAGTGAAGAGATCGCTTCGCGCATAAGCCAATACGTGAAAATGCGAGTTGGCCTTACCCCATTCGACTGCAAGATACTACTGAATAAGCGGCCTTTAGTGGGGGCGAAAGTCCGTTTGATTCCCGAATCTTTCCTTGTAGAGGCCCTAGATTCGCTGGAAGGTACGTCGAATGAAGGTGGGTTAGTTCAGTTCACGCCTGAAGACATCAATATGTCGGTCGTTCCTCCTGGAATGTACCGGGTTGAAGTTACTTCGTCAGAACTTGAAATCCCAGAAGAGTACAATGTAAAGACGACTCTTGGAGTCGAAGTATCTTCGATACCTGATTCTTATCACGAAGGTCAAGTCACATTTTTCTTGAAGAGGTAAGTAGATATCAATGTGAGGTCTGGTTTGATGTTTCCGGTCTTTAGAGAGTTTCTAGAGGGAAATTGTAGGGAACGAGTGAATAATTTACTCTTTATCTTTTTTCAGAGACCGTGTTGGCTGAGTTGTTCCCCAAAAACTGGACAGCTCGATAAAGTGTTGGCCTAGAGCTCGCATTTCTGACATATTCTGAGGATTGTAGCTGTGCTGGTTAGTGCTCTTCATGAATCTCAGAGTACATCCGAAGTTGTTTGCGAGGACATTTACTCCTTGCAGCATTCTTTTGCTTCTCAGGGAAATCGCTCCGTCGAAGTAGATAATCACTTTTGAGACCAGGCCACTTGATTTGATCGAGCCATAGAACCCCACTTTCCAAGGTCACGAGTAACAATCACTCAAGAGTATTCCTTACAGAAGGCTGGTGCTGTGAATAGGATGGTGTTAGGGGTTATCACGATCTTGCATCTGTTTTGTGGTCGGAATTGGGCGACCGGAGTATTGCTCTTACAGCTCTTTGTGTCACCCCTCAATGCCCAAGAGGTTACAAAAGTAGATCATCCGCAGTCGACAACAGAGCAAACGGAACAAGGTTTTATTCAGGAATGGTCTGTTATTCGGGACGATCCGAAAAGTTCTAATTATGGTAAGATTCAAGAATCTGTGAGGCTTGTTTTTAAGGCACTAGTTTGTTGCTTGGGTACCGTGCTATTCTTTGAGATACCGGTTTACCCTATGGCAAACGGCCCTCCTGTTACGTTTCCCTTGGTACTTTTGGTCCTGCTTCTTGGCGGGATTTTTTTTACAGCTCGTCTCAGTTTTATCAACATTCGGATGTTTTGCCATGCTGTTGAGATTATTCGTGGTCGATTCGATAAATCGGAGGATGAAGGCGAAGTATCTCATTTTCAGGCTTTAACATCTGCTCTTTCCGCCACCGTTGGTCTAGGTAATATTGCAGGAGTTGCCGCGGCGATTGCGATGGGAGGTCCTGGAGCCGTGTTTTGGATGTGGGTAGCAGCCTTCCTAGGGATGAGTATGAAGTTCGCAAGCTGTTCGATGGCTCAGTACTACCGTCGAGTTAAGTTAGACGGCAGCATTTTAGGAGGCCCAATGGTTTATTTGGAGGATGGCATTAAGGATCGCTTCCCCAGACTAAGCTCGTTAGGTGTGGTTCTTGGAAAGCTTTATGCGATTTTTACTGTCTTTGCTGCATTGGGTGGCGGGAACATCTTTCAAGGAAATCAGACGTTCAGAATAATCTCTGGACAAATAGACGTTCCGGCCGAAGAAGCTTGGGTAGTCGGAGCAATCATGGCTATCTTAGTGGGAATGGTGATTATAGGCGGAATTCGACGGATTGGAGAGGTAACCGGTAGGCTAGTTCCTGCAATGTGTGCATTTTACTGTTTCCTTTGCATCGCAATTATTGTTTGCAATATTGATCGACTTGGTTCGACGCTTTCGAGTATTCTTGCAGATGCTTTTAATCTAGATTCGGGTTTCGGTGCATTGATTGGAATAGCAATTCTTCAAGGCACCCGGCGTGCATCTTTTTCTAACGAAGCAGGGTTTGGGACCGCTGCAATCGCTCACGCTGCTGCCAAGACTTCCGAGCCCTTTCGTGAAGGAATTGTCGCAATGATAGAACCTTTCATCGACACAATTGTTGTTTGTACTATGACAGCGCTGTCGATACTGGTCACTGAGTCTCATTTTGACCCGGTCACCTGCTTACCCTATGCTGAAGGAGTTTCGAATGAAAAAGGGGTTGAATTAACTGCAGCGGCCTTCTCAACACTGGGAGTTTGGGCGCCTAAGTTTCTTTGTATCGCAGTATTCGTGTTTGCCTATTCTACGATGGTTTCGTGGTGTTACTACGGTGAGCGAGCCATCGAATACTTACTTGGCGAACGTGGCATAAAACCCTATCAATGTGCATACGTTATTTGTGTGGTCATCGGTCCTATGCTTTCATTCTCAACGGTAATTGATTTCTCCGACATGATGTTGTTCAGCATGGCGTTTCCCAATATTCTAGGCTTGATTATGCTATCAGGGACTATTAGTCGTGGCAGTCGAGACTATGTAAGACGACTGCGATCTGGAGAGATGAAAAACTCCATTTCATGATAAACGAGGACACTATACAAGCTGGAAAGGCCTGTACACTGTACACAATCGTGAAGACGTTATCCAAGAAAGCACACGACTTAATCACTTGTCCGGTCAATCTTTAGACTCGTCTGGTCCAATTTACCATTGGATTCATCGCTTAAAGTGCTTCCGCGAATTGTTAGACGATTCAGTGATTTGAGTTGCAGCAAATTGGTGACAGCATCGTCACTCAATGAGACATTAGAAAGTAGCAAGTGATTCAGCTGATCCATACCTAACAATGGAGCAAGCGTTCCATCGATTCTCGTTTCGGACAAATCGAGGATTTTCAAGTTGCTTAGCTTGCTGATGGCTTCCAATCCACGAGAAGAGACCGAGGTTCCTAATAAATATAGGGCCTGCAAATTGCTAATGTCCTGCAAGTACTGGAGTCCAATGTCGCCGACACTTGTCCGATTGAGATCCAACATTGTTAGAGAAGTGCTTCCGGCAATATGAACCAACTGTTCGTCTGAAATACTGGTACCGGTCAGTCTAAGGGACTCTAGCAATGGTAATCTTGAAATCAATTGTATCGCGCTTTCTAAGTCCTTGTGCTGAGTATTGGGTAGCAGAGCGATACTCGTGACGTGCTGCTGATCGGTGGTAGTTGTCACCACGGCACCTAGCTGCTCCAGCTTCTGGCGAACGGCTGCTTCAGCAGCCACCTGCCTGCGTTTTTCGATGACTATGCCAATGGCGCTTGTAACACCTACAACCAGGATGGTGATCACAATAATTGGTTTCTTAAATAGCTTCATATGCGCAGAATCCTATCAATCACGAATTGAGGAAATCCAACTTTTGGTCAACCGTTGTCACGGCACGTTGAAATGCAATATGCTACTAGAAAGGCTCCGGCATTAGTTTCAATGGAATGGTACAATGTTTACAAAGTAACATGCGATAAAACCTTTGAGCAAGTTAGCGCCATTCGGGCTAAAGAAAGTAATGCGGGTGGAAGAAAACCTTACATAGTTCTCCGAAAAACTGATTGACTTAAATCAATCAGTATGAATACTGCTCATGGACACTAAAGGTCGTCTACAAAAAATCTCAACCATCTTTTATGGATGCCGTGGTCTTTCCTGGTCGGAGTTTGTAGGGGAGCACAATATGCTCAGCTTTGTAGTTTTTGCCGCCATCAATTGCCCTCAGTAAAGACTTCACTGCGACGCTCCCTAAGTCTTGCCAACTGATTTGTGCACAAGTGAGGTCTCTCACTTCCTCGCCTCCACCACCCATAATGCTTAGATCTTCGGGAATCCTGAATCCTTTACACCACGCTAGAGCAATCATTTGGCTTGCAAATGTATTGTGGAAGCAGAGTACCGCAGTAGGGCGCGGAGAGAGGTCCATTAGTCGGGTCAATGCCTCGTTGGCTCCTTTCTCGTTCAATTTGACAAATATCTCCCAAGCACGGCAACGCTTTAAGTTATTCTCGCGAAGTCCTTGACGATAACCGCGGAGAAACCAGGGATTGAGATCACTTTGTTGCCACTGTGCACAGGCTATCTTGCGATGTCCCAATTTGGCAAGATATTGTATTGCGAGACGTGCATTCTGGTTTGAATCGGGGCGGACCGATCCAATCTTTGGTACATTTACATCGTGGTCAACGATGACCGAAGGGATGCCTCTACCGACTATTCGCTTGTGCAGTTTTCCTCCTTCTACGCAAGCAAGGATCATTCCACTTAGGTGCTCAAGTTCATTGAGCTCATCAAATGCTTTGCAAAGTTCTTGGGCCTTAGCACTGGCAGTTAAAATCTGGTAGCCCTGATTTCCTGCTTCCTTGATGGCTCCCGACAGGATCAAGCTACTTTGAGACTGCGAGACCACCTCGGAATTCATATCAGAAAAATCGCACTCATCCAAAAACCCTTGTTCAACCAAATACCCTAATACCCTCCGCTTGGGGGCTTTAACAACTAGCGGTATAGCTGGAGTACTGATAAATGTTCCTCGCCGTCTTCGCTTAGAAATCAAACCCTCATTTTCCAATGAGTTGAGTGCCAGCCGAACTGTCTCTCGACTGACACGCAATTGGTCAGCCAGGTCGATTAATGTCGGTAGTCGACCACCAGGAAAAACATTGTCATGAATGGCAGAACGCAGCGATTGTTCGACTTGTGCTACCAAAGGAAGAGGTCTTTGAACGGCAGAAGCTATGGGGTCTATTGCTTTCTCTGCACCGTTGTCGTCGACAGAATTCTTCCGCTCTAAAGACTTAGAAGATGTGCTTCTTTTGCGTTTTCCCATTTGAATGACCAATACACCATTGAGTAGTGAAAATGCGAAAACTCTTGGATCGATGAGTTACTCCCTATAGAATAGTTAACTATGCGAGACAGTGCAAAGCAAGATCAAATACTTACAAATCGTCGTTCCTGTCTGCAAGTCATGAGTGCCGCTTTTTGTTCGGGCGCTTTCGGTCCGACGATCTTTAATTGTTCACCTGCGCTAGGTGCAGAGCAGTGGAATGCAAGAAGTGATCAACTAAAGACAAAACTCGAGTGTGGGAACCCTGGAGTTACTTCTAGCGGTTCTCCTGAGCTTACGCACTTCCAGATTGCTTGTATGACGTTGCCATATCAGCGGTTCCCATTTCAAAGGGCATTGCAAGGTATCAAGGAATCTGGCTTTGAATATGTGGCGTGGGGGACTAAGCATGTCGAGAAACTAGGTGAAGAGCCTTTGCCGCTACTTCCAATAGAAGCGCCGCCTCATAGCGCGAAACAATTGGCTCAGCAATGTCGTGATCTGGGACTGGAGCCAGTGATGATGTTTTCAACAGTCTATCCGGAAGATAAGAACGCTCTATCGAAGCTGGCTTCTCGCATTCGACAGGCTGGGGCTGCAGGAATTCGTCAAGTGTTAACTTTTGGGCACAGCGAAGGAAGTAATCTCCGGATTTGGATTGAGCGGTTAAGGAAGCTTGCACCGATTGCCGGCGATCACCAAGTGATTCTTGTGATCAAGCAACATGGCGGTGCCACAGGTACGGGCCAGGCATGTGCACAGATCGTCCGAGAAGTGGATCACGCAAATATCAGAATCAACTATGACGCTGGTAATG
The DNA here is from genome assembly GCF_008065115.1 of Bythopirellula goksoeyrii. NCBI lineage: Bacteria > Pseudomonadati > Planctomycetota > Planctomycetia > Pirellulales > Lacipirellulaceae > Bythopirellula > Bythopirellula goksoeyrii. The sequence continues at coordinate 4,272,931 of NZ_CP042913.1, forward strand.
TGATGGATTATCTGGATATCGACCCGATTCAAGACATTCAAGCCTGCGCAGATTTAGTAAGGAGTTTTTGCATTAAAGATCATCGAAATTGGCCTCAAGACGAGGATTGTGGTCCTGGATTTGGACAGATTGACCACTATCGGTTACTGCACACAGTCGGATTTACTGGCAGAGATCTGCCATTATGTTGTGAAAATGTCTTTGCCCCTCTTGTTTCTCCCCCTTCTACGCCTGAAGACGTCGACAAACTGGCCAGCCGAGCACGAGAATTCCTGGCAACAGTGATTTCCGGTATTCAAAGGCAACCTAACGAATGAATGGAAATACTAAGAAGTTGTCACGATTAGCCTTCCTCGGCACTCAAGTGGCTCTGATAGCTGGGATATTTTTAAGAGGGGCTTCCGGCTGTGAAGTAGAACTGTCGTCATCTGCTGGGCAGTCCTCTCAAGTAGTGTCTCCCTCATCCGGCAAAGTTACACAGCTTTTCAATGGACAAGACCTTTCTGGTTTTGATCATTGGTTGCAGGGGGTAGGCGAAGAGGATCCCAATAGAGCATTTTCGGTCGTGGATGGAATGATACGCATTAGTGGTGAGGGGATAGGATACCTCGCAACAGTCGACAACTTTAGAGACTATCATTTAAGTCTGGAGTACCGTTGGGGCATGAACACTGATGGGTCTGGAAGTGTAAGAAACTCAGGAATATTACTCCACGCAACCGGGGCCCACGGAAACTATAAGGGGAGGTGGATGGCTTCAATTGAGTGTCAACTTGCGCAGGGTTGTGAAGGAGATCTTATCGTTATGCAGGGACAAGATCTGGCCGGCAACACAATTCCAGTATTCATCGCGAGCGATACAACCCTAGCATCTGATGGACGTACTAGGTGGAATCGCGGAGGCACGAAAACGGACTATTCTGGTAGACAGTTTTGGTGGTCTCGACACCAAGTCGATTTTGAAGAACGCCTCGATAACCGCGGGGAAAATGACGTTGCAAATCCTGTTGGAGAGTGGACTCGAGTTGAGTGTCTCTGTATCGGGGATCGCATCACCATTAAGATCAACGGGGTTACAGTAAATGAGTGCTATGAGGTCTCTCCATCGTCAGGAAAAATCCTACTAGAGAACGAAGGAAGTGAAGTCTTTTTCCGAAATCTGGAACTATACTCCGTTTCGGTGCCTATAAAGAAAACTAATACTGATAACAGATAGCATGTTTTTTTGGGTTCTAGGAGGCGAGCTATGCCGATTAAAGACAAATCAAACTATCAACACGTATCATCACGCCGTCAATTTCTAAAGACTGCTTCCATTGTGGCGGCAGCTTCGGGTGTTGCGACCAACGCGATGAGTCAGACGGCAACCCCACATGTTGGAGGTCGTGACACACTCCGAATAGGAGTCGTTGGTTGCGGCGGACGGGGTACTGGTGCAGTTCTTGACGCCCTTCAAGCCGATCCACACATACAACTGACTGCTATTGCAGATGTGTTTGGGGATCGTATCGATCTTTGCTTGCAGTCGCTGGCTCAAGAGAAGGACGTAGCGGGCAAGATAGACGTCCCGAAGAAGAGACAGTTTTCGGGATTCAATGCCTATCAAGAACTGATAGAGAGCGGTGTCGACGTGGTTCTTTTGGCTACGCCTCCTCATTTCCGCCCTCTTCATTTGCGCGCGGCTATTGAGGGTGGTAAGCACGTGTTTTGTGAAAAACCTGTTGCGGTAGACGCACCCGGCGTTCGTTCTGTATTGGAATCTTGTCGGCGTGCCAATGAACGAAAGCTATCTATTGTTTCTGGTCTTTGTTATCGAGATGATCCAGGATTCAATGAAGCAATTGATCGAATCCATGATGGTGAGATCGGTGAAGTTCGCACGCTTTATGCTAATGATTACCGCGGCACTCTGTGGGAAAAGCCGCGTCAACACATTTGGTCTGACATGGAAAACCAATTGCGAAACTGGTACTACTACACATGGCTTTCAGGAGATTTTAATGTAGAACAACATATCCACTTTCTTGACGTGTGTGCATGGGTAAAACAGAGTTATCCTGATCGAGCGATTGGAATTGGCGGACGGCAAGCACGAACACAGGAGAAGTATGGAAATATCTATGATCATCACAGTGTTACCTACGAGTATCTTGATGGCACACGACTAGTCAGCAACTGTCGGCAACAAGCTGGTTGCAGCACCGATACGCGCTCTTTCGTGCAAGGCAGCCATGGATGTGCCAATCTTGATGATGGAAACACGTTCATCGACGCAGAAGGTAAGTGGCGGTATCGCAAGAAAAGGGGACAAAAAAGCATTTATCAACTCGAACATGATCGGTTGTTCTCTAGTATCCGCAATGGAAGACCTGTAAATGATGGTGAATACATGTCTAACAGTACCCTCCTTGCGATCATGGGTCGGATGGCGACATATACTGGCGAAGCCGTCACTTGGGAGCAGGCAATGAACTCGAAAGAGGACTTGTCTCCTCCAGAGTATGCTTGGGGTGACGCTCCAGAAGTGGTGATAGCTGTGCCAGGAGTGACAGAACTCATCTGAAGAACCGTCAGGGTTTCATTTGAGATGTTGTTTGAATGTATCTTATTTCGTGGCGATTTCAGATCATAGGCTTCTTCTTTCTTTCTGCCTCGGCGTTTGCAGAAGTTCAAGATATTTCTACTAGTGCGATAATACCCCGTGCTGACTTGGTTTGGACAACGGGACTACCGATTGTCGAACGAGATGCGTTAGATCAGGAGCTTATCGCCTACCCGATAGACGGAGATACTGCAGGAGTCAACCCTCCAGGCTTCTGCTGGACACCTCACGAAGCTGCTAAGCGGTATCGTATCGAGGTGTCCTCGAAAACGGCCCCCGATGCTCTCATCATTGTTGCTGATCGGCAACTTTCTACCGTTTACCCTCCTACCAAGTTGCTCATGCCTGGCGACTATCGGTGGCAAGTGGTCTATCTCAATGAATTCGGTCGCCCCTGGGGCCTTTCTAAGACTAGGTGTTTTAGGATAGGTAAAGAGACACCGATATTAGTTTTGCCCAACGTGGCAAAACTTCGGAAAGAAATTGTGGGCGTCAGGCCACGACTTTTCCTAGTGGGAGATCGTCCTAGTACGATTCGTAAAGAAATTGACGAAGGTCGTGTTGACCATTGGGAGTATTTTTTGTCCGCTGCTAATGGTGCGATAGATGAGAAGCCGTACGCAGAACCTGAAGGTTATGCTAATAACAGCTTCAACGAATCAGATTGGCGCCGAATACTTAAGGTGGGCAAGGTCGGTAGTGCGCATCTCGCACGTACTGCCCTTGCTTATCAACTCACTGGCGATAGAAAATACCTTGTCGCTGCAAGAAAGTGGATGATGAATCTAGCCAGCTGGGACCCTCGAGGCATCATCAGCCACGATATTCCACTCCCGGGGGGGGCTGTGGGCAACGACGAAGCTTCGATGGCTTTGTTAGAAAGGATGGCATTTGCCTGGGATTGGATTGGTGACGAATTGCTGCCAGAGGAACGTGAAAGAATCTTGGAAGTAATGACTGAACGAGGCAATCAAGTTCTTGCAGTGTTGCATCAGCAAGATTTTCTTTCCCATCCATTCTCAAATCATGAAGGCCGATCACTCGCTTTTCTCGGCCATGCAGGGCTCTCGTTCCTAGGAGATATTCCAGAAGCTGATGATTGGCTTGATTATGTGTTACGCTGTTACTTGACTAGCTATCCCTGCTGGGGCGGCGATGATGGTGGCTGGGCTCAGGGAACCAGTTACGGATCGAGCTATGTTTATAGGCATAGTACGTTTGCTGAAGCACTATGCAGAGTAACAGATGTCGATATTCTGCGCCGCCCCTTCTACAAGAATCATGGCTACTTTTCTCTCTACTTTCATCCGCCCTATGCACCGATGAACGCTTTTGGAGATGGTGGTAATAAAGGGCAAGCGGAGAAAGATCGCTCGGTCTGTGAGAAATCATTGATTGACTTTTTGGCAAACACTTTTTGTGACTCAGTTTTAAAGTGGCATGCCCAGTCGATAAATGTGCCATCGCTTCACTTGAAGTCCAATTTGGGAAATGAAACCAATTGGAATGAACAACATTTAGAAGATCTTTTTTCTCTATTGCGAGCTGGTACTTATGAGCCAAACGCAGAAATGCCAGTACCCACTGTTGTCACAAAGCTGCTGCCCAACATAGGTTGGGCAGCCATGCATTCGGCGTTTGGCGACGCTGATAACGATGTTTGGGTATTGTTTAAGTCGAGTCGATTTGGCTCCTTTAGCCATAGCCACGCTGATCAGAATACTTTCCAATTCCACGCTTTTGGCGAAGCACTTGCAATCGATTCGGGTTACTATCCCTATTATGGTGATCCTCATCACGCGCTGTGGACACAGCAAACTCTAGCCCACAACGGCATACTTGTTAACGGCCGCGGGCAGGCAACCAAGAACTGGAATGCGATAGGGTCGATCGAACATTATGAACGATCAAATGACGTAACGATCGTACGCGGGGAGGCGTCTTCGGCTTATAATCAATCCCCGAATGAGGAAATTGCAAAAATGTGGCAAGAACATCTAGGCAAGATTCATCCACCAATTCTTCCGAAAGTTGAAAAGTTTGAGCGGACCCTTGCTTTCGTAGCTTCTGCTGAAAGGCCAATATTAGTGGTGTACGATTATCTAAAATCAGCCCATCCCACGTCCTATGATTGGTTACTGCATACGCTCAGCAAGATGGAAGTTGAGCCTATGTCCGGATCAATAGTCATTCGACAAGGCAAGGCCCGTGCCGCAGTACGAATTGTTGCTTCTCAACCTATCACGTTCTCACAAACAAACAAGTTTACTATTCCTTCTGGAGGGACCACGAGTCATTTGCCACGCCAATGGCACCTCACTGCCCATACGAAGAATAATGTGGAAGAAGCAAAATTCTGTGTCGTTTTTGTACCTTTTCGCGAAGGTGAAGTATCACCATCCATCAAAGTAATTGAGCGTAAGAACACCGTCAGGTTTCAGGTTGGAAAGACTTCCACGGCGGTCTGGTGGGGGCCCGGTGAGCTGGGGGAGATTGACATGTGCGGCAGACATTATATGGGGCGTATCATAGTCCAAACCGCGAGTGAGCTTTGACCGTGTATATCAAGGCTTCAGACCAAATGGAATCCCGATAGTGGAAGTGAACGTCTAACAACACTGGAGATGTTCCGGCCATATTCTAGTTGATGGATACAGGCCGTAATTTGTGGGCTGCGATTGGTTGAATACCCATTAGACAATCGTGTTGTGAACTGGTGTTTTTGAGTCTGACTCTTGAGATTTGCTATAAGCTAATATTTCGCTACTTCAAATCGGGTAAATTCTTGCCTAATTACGAATTGTATTTGCAGGAAATTGTTCTTTAAAACTTCAAAGTGTTGAAAGGTACAAAAAGTCCCTATTTCACCTCTCAGGTTCATTTATCGATTAGAGAATGTATTGTTATTTCATCATCTATCTAACACCACTAGCAGCGTGCAAGCTTCAAAATGAATACTTCAGAGTTTCCGCTCCGATTTCCATCAAATCTGGCGATGATGGTTGCTATGGTTCTTACACAAAGTCCACTGAAAGGGGAACAAGGATTTGTCGACTACGCCAGAGTGATTCCTGGCACAGACGTCCAGTTTGAAATGGTTGCAGTAGAAGGTGGGACCCTTCTCATGGGCAGTCCTACTGAAGAGAGAGGACATTCCAAAGGAGAAAGCCCACAAGTTGAAGTGAGAATTCTTTCCAATTGGGTTGGGAAATATGAGGTCACTTGGTCTGAATACCATGAATTCATGAAGTTGTGCGGAGTTTTCGATGCGTTTGCTGACGAAGGCATTCGTAAAATGACTCGGGACAACAAGATCGATGCCGTCAGCGCTCCTTCCAAACTATATGAGCCTAGTTTTACTTATGGAGCGGATGGCGATCCCGATCCACGTCAACCTGCTGTTTCGATGAGCCAATATGCTGCCAAGCAATACACCAAATGGCTTAGCTTACTCACCGGTGAGTTTTATCGGCTACCTAATGAGGCAGAATGGGAATATGCTTGTCGTGCTGGCACGACAACAGCTTATTCGTTTGGTGACGATCCAGAGATGCTTAGGGAGTATGCCTGGTACTATATGAATTCAGAAGACCGGTTCACTGCAGCAACAGTCGGACAACTGAAGCCCAATCATTGGGGATTGTTTGACATGCACGGGAACGTCTGGGAATGGACCCTAGATCAATATGACGTTGGGCAATATGCGAAATACTCATCTCAAACGGAAGTCTCTGATGATCTAACCAACTGGCCCACGAAACTTTTTCCGCGAGTGTTACGCGGGGGCTCTTGGTATTCCAGTGAGGCATCAGAGTGCAGGTCTGCATCGCGTCTGCCGTCCGACGATGACCAGTGGCGAAGCTCCGATCCCAATCATCCTCAAAGCCCTTGGTGGTTTGCCAGTGACGAAGGACTCTCCATCGGATTTCGCTTAGTTCGCCCAAAGAACCCACCTGCACGAAGTGAATGGAAAAAATTCTGGGACGCAGATTTAGAGGAGATTACGCGAGACGTCAATCGTCGCGTTTATCAAGAAGGTCGCGGGAGCTGGGGAATTGTTGATCCGCAATTGCCGAAAGCAATTGAACAACTGAAAACTTCCAATTAAATCATCGTTCATTCCGTATTTAGGACACTCATTTGATGGGAAGTCAAGAAGCAAAATGGCCGCTAGGAATATTTGTGAGTGTCGACCGAGGTCTGGGGATCGAAGTTGATCTAGCGCATGAGTTGGGGGTAACTACGGTTCACCTGCACGTCCCAAGCAGAGAGCTTCGTAGTCCAATCGCGGCGAATAAACTCGCCAAGAAAATGGATAATCTCAGACTGCAGATTACCGTCGTCTTCGCAGGATTTGACGGAGAAGACTACAAGAACATTTCCACGGTGCAGCGAACAATTGGCTTAGTTCCCGAGAGCACTCGTCCAGATCGCATGGATGAGCTGAAGGAGATTATCGATTACACGAGTTGTTTGAATGTCGGAGCGACTGGATTGCACATCGGTGTAATACCGAAAGACTCCTCAGATATAACATTTGGAAAGGTTGTTGAGTCGACTAGTGAGGTATGTGAATACGCGGCCCAACAGGGCGTCAATATTCACTTAGAAACAGGCCAAGAATCTTCCGATGATCTGTTGAATTTCTTGAAAGCTGTCAATCAATCAAATCTCTATGTTAACTTTGACCCCGCCAACATGATTCTTTACGGAAGTGGAGAACCTATCCCAGCACTTAAGATGATCGGACCTTATGTTCGGAGTGTGCATATCAAAGATGCTCTCTGGTCAGCTCACCCCGGCATAACTTGGGGATTAGAGGTGCCGCTAGGTGAAGGAGCTTTGAATATAGCCGAATATCTTCGGACTCTTGACGCCATCGGCTATTTCGGGCCACTCACCATCGAAAGAGAAATTCCTCATGACCCAGTTCGTCAGAAGGCAGAATTGAGTGATGCAATTAAGATACTCGATCGATTCAAGCAAGGAACCTAGCCATATATATAACAACACGACTCTCAATCATGATGTTCCTGCAGTTCTTTACCTGGAGTTCATGGTTTGCGACACTAGGGCTATGCCTTGGTAAAAATGGGCTTAGTGATGCCATTGGTGGTGCTTATCAGAGTGCGCCTGTCGCTGCGATTGTTGCCCCTTTGTTCTTGGGTTTGATTGCAGACCGGTTTTTCTCTTCGCAGATCGTAATGGCCGTGTTGTTGCTGCTTGGCGGCGGAATACTAATCTCAATTCCTGGTTTTGCCAAGTCAGGGTCGAGTGAAACCATCGAATGGTTGTGCCTGGGACACATGCTTCGTTTTATGCCGACACTAGGCCTTTCCAATACTATTGTCTTTTCCAACATACCTGATCAAAACAATTTTCCAAGAATCCGCGTCTGGGGAACGATTGGCTGGATAGTTGCTGGCCTCATCGTTGGATTCCTCGGCTGGTCTGCCAAGTTCGATATTTTTCAGTTGGCAGGGGGCTGCTCGCTTCTATTAGGATTATATTCGTTTACATTGCCACACACACCGCCACCGGGTCGCGGTAAGCCAATTGATCTGTCAGCACTGTTAATGCTTGATGCGTTGGCTCTCCTGCGCAGAATCCCGTTCTTAGTGTTCATGATTTGCTCAACACTCATCTGCATTCCACTAGCTTACTACTATGCCTATACATCAGCGTTTCTCGGCCAATTGGGTTTCTCTGAGCCAGCATCGACGATGACGATAGGACAAATGAGTGAGATCTTCTTTATGTTGCTTATTCCGTTCTTTTTCCGCCGCATGGGAGTCAAGTGGATGATAGTCATGGGGATGGCAGCCTGGGCCCTGCGTTACCTCCTTTTCGCTTTGGGAGCGGCACATCAACAATCATCTCTTGTGCTTGTGGCAGTTATTCTGCACGGCATTTGCTATGACTTCTTCTTTGTAACCGGCTTTATGTACACCGACCGAGAAGCTCCTGCTGACATGCGAGGCCAGGCGCAGAGCATGCTTGTGTTTTTTACACAGGGAGTGGGCATGTTCTTCGGCTATTGGATTGCCGACACACAGTTTGGTAATACGGTTCGAAGTCATGATGCTCTCAACAAATCGCTCCATTCAGTCTCAGCGGCCACTTCTCAATCGTTTACAGAGTCGTTGAGTCAAGTATTCTTAGTAAGTCAGCCTGAAGGAGTCGATACGAAGCTGCTAGCGGAAACCATGGACCAATGGCAGGTTTTTTGGATGTTGCCTGCCGCGATGTCGGTGCTAATCCTAACACTCTTTACATTGCTATTTCGCGACCGAGAAATAAGAATCGAACTATCAGAGGTATCAGCATGATCCGTGTAGGAATCGTTGGCGTTGGTTTCATGGGGATGGTGCATTATCTGACGTACCTAAAACTATTGGGCATTGAGGTGGTTGCCATTTGTGACAGCAATCGAGATCGGTTGAATGGTGACTGGTCTGAAATTCAAGGAAACTTTGGCCCAGTAGGCCAGAAAATGGATCTGACAGGTATACTGACCTATGAATCTGCGGAGGAGCTAATTGCCGAGGCAAATGTTGACTTAATAGATATCACATTGCCACCAGCCATGCATGCTGAAATCGCTATCAAGGCACTTCAGGCAGGAAGGCACGTCTTTTGTGAAAAACCAATGGCTATGGACGTCGGCGACTGTGACCGAATGCTTCAAGCAGCTATCGATTCCGATCGCAAACTCCTCATTGGACACGTGTTGCCCTTTAACCCCGAGTATGCATGGGCACTTCAGGAAGTACATTCTGGCAAGTACGGAAAGATACTAAGTGGATCGTTCAAGCGGATTATCTCCGATCCTTCCTGGCTGACGGATTACTGGAAGGCTGATGTTGTAGGCGGTCCAATGCTCGATTTGCATGTCCATGACGCCCACTTCATTCGTTTACTATTTGGCATGCCTTCCAGAGTCACAACGCGCGGCTCGCAGCGCAACGGTTTAGCAGAACATTGGTCTTCTTTATTCGAGTTTTCTGACGGCACTGTTCACGTGCTTGCTACTAGTGGAGTCATCAATCAGCAGGGACGGCCTTTCCTGCATGGTTTTGAAATTCAGATGGAAAAGGCGACACTTGCCTTTGATTTTGCAGTTATTGATTCTGGCATAGGCGAGGAGCAAGGACGCTATCTTTGCAAGCCGATACTCCTCGATTCACGAGGACATGCAACTTACCCAAGCCTTGGTAATGGTGATCCTATGCATGCTTTTGCGGCTGAGCTAGAACACGTTTCGAAGGTGATCCCAGGTGAGCTCACAGCTGGCGTGCTGGCATGCGACCTTGCCCGCGATGCGATTCAAATCTGCCAAATGCAATCAGACAATCTTGCTTTCCCGTAAACGCTCGCCAAACATCATCGGCACTTCCATAGCAAGCTTTTTATAGTAGCACCAATATCACATATTGAACTGAATGCAGCAGCCAGAAATCTTATTTTATTGCGAGATGCAAGAAAGACCATGCAATCGATTGCATCTGGGGAATACAGACCCATGGCACGCCGACAGTACAGAGATGCTCGTGACATCTGCAATGAATTTCGATGGCCACTAACAATCTAACTCTGTTGAGAATGATGATTTGTATATGATAACAACCTATTCCAATAGAAAGAGGGGTATGTTAGACGCCTGCAGGCATGATGGGAATACGGTAATTTTAGAAAGCACAGATACATTGAGATCAGATAACCAAGTTCTCACTCTCCATCAGTTTTTGACCGTATTTCTACTGTCTTGCTGTTTTGCAATTTGTGACATGGCAAAACCGTTGGGTGCGACGAATGAAAATGGGCCTGCTATTACAGGACCTAAGCCAGGAGAAGTTTACAAAGAATACAAAGCAGTAACCGGTGCCTGGCCAAAATGGGCAGTTATTGATCCCTCTCTTGGACACAAGACCAAAGAACAATATCTATCAAAGACTAATAAGCCATCGTTTATTGAACTTGGGAATCTAGATCAAGCCATGCGAGCTGAAGTTCTGGTTGATCGCTGGGGCGGTCATGTTTGCACCTCGGATAAAATGATTCGGTTTAATGGACACAAATGGCTTTTGCTCCCTGAGTTGACGACAACCCCAAAAGATAATCACCCCGAATGTTACATGTCGCAGGACAATCCAATCATTGAGATTCCTTTGAGTCATTTGAAGGAAGGAACGAATTCCTTTTCCGGAAAATCAGGCGGGCAGGTGAGCCACAACTGGGGGTGGGGCCAATGGGGGCTCTACGGCATTGTTCTCAGGGTCTACTACCCCTCTTCATTTGTTACATCACCAGGGGAAATTGTCATTCCAGCGGCAGGTGATGTTGTTTTGGATAACCCTGAGATCGTGTTTGAAGCACCCGATAATTCCAAGATCGAAAAAGTTGATTTCCTTGCTAGGTACGATGGCTACGATGAAAATGGTGATGGCTATTTCCAAGACTGGCATCACTTTTATCATCGCATCTATCACAGTGAAGATGAGCTCCTTGCAGATATTCCCATCACCGGTCACTTGGGAAGCGCCACTTCCCCACCTTTTAGAATCACCTGGAATACACAGTGGGTACCAGATCAGGTGAAAGGAGGCATTTCGATCGTCGCTCGTGTGAAAGAAAAAAATGGATTCTCGTATGTTACTCAATTGGTAGAGAACCTCAGTCTGCAACGAATCGGTCGATCTGTGAAACTATACAAGCCTCGAAGTGTTCCTGAAGATTATCAGGTGCGCGCAAAACGAATTCGGAGTAGCGAAATCTATATTCCACAGAACGACAATCTTGAAACGGCCACTAAGGCATTGGTTCATTTCCGAACGTGGAACGGAGACGACAGCAATCATGAGGTTGATGGAGTGGAGTGGTTCAAATTCAACCGCTGGCAAGGCAAGATCGCTGGAGCCAATCACGATTATGCATATTCAATTAGAGAGATTCCTGTAGAGACAATTCAATTGGGTGAAAACAAGGTATCTGTCTATTCGGAAGCGGGCACGCTCTTTGATGAAGAATCTGGTGAACGACTCAACACGCACTCAATTGAAGTCCTTTGGCCCGGCCCAGCCCTTTCTGTCTCTTACGAGCACGAGACTGTCGGTGTTACAGAGCTTAGTGATCGAGCATCAGGCACCGTATGCGGACCCTAATATTCTTCAACATGCAAGCAGGTATGGAACTATGGACATGATCATCAAACACAAGACTGACTGCAAGACAACCTCTCTCACATTTAATCAATCGAAATGATCATTGCAACAGCTCGAAATAAGCAACTCTGATACCGACTACAGATAGAAGCCAGCTGGACATTTTGCAGCAATTGATTTTGCCGATCTGGAATGGGAGCAAGTAGCTTTTTTATCAATGAGGTGAAATCAAGACACGATGAGGAGCATTTATCTGAGGTCCTTGAGAATTATCGTCAGCTTTTTTAGATTCTAGAGAATCTCGGCCGGCAATTCGGTGGGGATGGTGGTGCAATATTGCCGCGACTTGGCGTTGGCCTGGATCTTTGACAGGCGTGCGTAGACAACGAGGAGACTGCTCAGGAAGTCGCAGCGAACGATCGTGCCAAGGAGAGTCTTGCTGAAGTTGTTAGCGGTTTTCTCTTTGATGTGTACTACTGAAAGTGGTTTGTCGGAAGTTTTTCAAGTCCGATTGACAACCCTGTCATAGCACTTTTATTGAACATACGGGTAGTTCGATAAGGCTGAAACGCAACACGATCAATACTTAGTCAATAGTTGTCGCATTGATTAGTTCAAAATCTTGTGGCCTTGCTTTGCCAATTAGCTAATACCCCCACCCCAAACTCAATCTGAACAAAGTTAAAATGCCGCTGGCCTACACCTCTAGAACCAGACTCCGAATCCAGTTTACGAAATTGAGTCACTCGTTTGTAGTATGCCTTTTTCCGATGCTTGTTTGCGTATTCGCCCCAGTCACGGTCCGTTCGGACACTGGACTTGATTTTCCATCCAATGGTGACGCGCCAAGAAATGCATTTGTTGCCTTCCAATGGTTGAATCCGAATGCCAATGGACTTCCTATGTGGGGACCGAGCAATAAAGGAGTTACTTACATTTGGAAATATCGTCCTCGCCAACAGAATGGCTACTACGCGACTATGTGGTATTCGCGCGCTGATGGGCACTTCAATGAAGGTATTCCTTTATATGATGCTTATTATGGTGCACATCCTTATCCCTATCCTCCACGTGGAGGAACCAACAATCCTAGCCACGTATGGGAATTGGCTGGGATGCAGGACGGTCGTGACACGCTTGGAACGGGCAGAAGTGACAATGATACAATGTCTAGGATGCTGGTAACCAACGTGTGGTATACGCAAGCAATTCGAATCAATTGTAACGAAAATGGGTCAAAGACCGCGAAATTCTATATAGCCCTTCCTTCTGTGGCTAAATCAGCTTACATCGAGTATCAATCGGCTGCTGACTACGGGAACAGTACACCACGAAATCCTGCAATCACGTTCGGTGATTCGCCATGGTACCGAGACTTTCAACATGAACGTATGTCCGGTGTGATTAGACATATCAAGATCATTGCGAAGTCATTGGCTGAGGTGGACATCTTGGCAGAGGCACAATCTGAGGCATTAGTTTCGGCTGATGGACAAGCCAATATCTGGTACATGAATATCAATCCGACACCTGATGACATCTCAGACAAAAGTGGGGCAGGACACGATCCGACATGGGCCAGTTCGTCGCGTCCCCGACTCTACACCGATTCAAGAAACACAGTCACGCCCAACCCACTCACAAAGTAGTATTGATATTGATTGATTCGAAGGGATGCATTTGAAGCTGAAAATGCTATGGCCTTCTTCTCCAAAAACTTAGCCACGCTGCTTATTTCAAATTCTCTTCCACATACGGATTGACCATTAAACATTTAAAATGCTATTTGGGATATCGCGATTTTGTTTGATTATCACAGCATATAATTGACTCATATGCATAAAACCTTATTCTCGAAATCCTGCATACGGAAAAAACTGGCAGCATTCCATGCATGGTGGCTTGGTTTTCGTAGGTAAACAGTAGCAGTATCCCTCTTTTCCTGAGGAGCATGCCATGGTTCACAGCAAAGCTTGGAATATTACATTGCGATCCATATCGAAAAGGAAATCGTATGTTACAAGGATTGGATTTACCCTCGTAGAGCTCTTGGTTGTGATTGCCATCATAGGTGTTTTGGTAGCTCTGTTGCTACCGGCGGTGCAAGCAGCTAGGGAGGCTGCTCGACGCTCGCAGTGTACAAACAATATGAAACAATTAGGCTTGGCATTGCAGAATTATCATTCTGCACTCGGTGAATTCCCTGAAATGTCTTCAGCCATGGATCCGATTTGGAAGCATGGACCAACGTGGACCGCATTGATCTTTCCATACTTTGAAGCAGGGAATGCGTACGTAAATCTAGACTTTAAAGATGACACCTTCTGGCTTGAAAGTGGAGGCGCACTCTCCCACAACATTCGTGCGCTCTCGAATTTTGTGCCCGGCATACTACATTGTCCCAGTAGTGCCCTGCCAAGATCTTATCCGCAAGAGACAGCTGAAGGCTCCGTGGAGTTTGCCGAGACTTGCTATGTAGGTATTAGTGGTGCTGCCTACGTTAGGGTGGATGAGAATGATCCGAGCTTGAATGTTTATCATCCGAAAACGGATCCAAGTCCTCAGGAGAATCATGGTCCAGTTTCCGCAGGAGGCATGCTCGGAATTCAACATAATGTAAAGATTTCTGAATGCACCGATGGTACGTCAAATACTATTATGGTTGGCGAAGAATCCGATTATACTCAAGCACTTACCGAAGCTGTCGTAAGCTATCAAGTTGTGGAAGGCCCCGGGCAGATAGACCTGAGATCTTCCAATCGGCACAGTGCCTTTACAGGAAACTCTCACCACTTTGAACCCAATGGCCCAAAATCGATGCGATTTAAAGGATTTAATGGATGCGCTAGCAAAAATTGTGCTCGTTGTTACAACATGACCACAGTTTTGTATCCGATCAACAGCAAGGTGTGGGATCCTCAAACTATGGGTTATTTAGGCTGCAATAAGCCTATACGGTCAGCACATCCCGGTGGTGCGATGGCACTATTTGCCGACGGGCATGTCAGTTTGTTGCAGGACGCTACCGATTTACAGACATTTAGCAATCTTGCAAACCGTGATGATGGAAATATCCTGAGCGGGCTATAAGGCATCTACTCTAGAATTCGCTACCATTCATGATATCTCTTGTAGGAAAAACGTATTGTTATTATTTAAGACAGCCTGGATAATTCCAGCATGCGCAGATGCAAAAGGAAACTAATCACTTCGACATCGATGGTTATAAATCAACTCAGCCTAAGATTCCTAACATGCATATCATTATTATTATGCTTTGGTGCTTTCGGTTGCAATGAGGGAAAGAATATTGGGTCAGTTTCGGGAGTCGTAACGTATCAAGGAACTCCTGTGGTTCATGGAAATATTACCTTCTTTCGTCCAGGCACTGGCGAGGTTTCAGTAGGGATTCTTGGAAATGGGGGAGCATACACACTTACTCAACCTAAAAGTGGTCTTTCGGTTGGTGCCTATAAAGTCATGGTAACTCCCTTAAGAGACTACAAACAAGTTGAAAGCCAAGAAGGGTCAGATATTGAAATTGTTCTTACGGGCGAGGAGAGGATTCCGGATAGGTATCGAAATAGAGAAACTACACCGCTGACTGCTAAGATTACGGGCGAAGAGGATATATTGAGTTTTGAATTAAGTCCTCCTTGACCTGAGTAAACGCATCGACAGCTCTTGACAACTCGTCTAGGGAATGTGCCGCTGATATCTGAGTTCTAATTCGTGCCATGCCGCGCGGGACCACAGGATATGAAAATCCAACTACATAAACACCTTTTTTCAACAAAGCATCAGCCATTGCTGAAGCAATGGAAGCATCTCCTAGCATGATAGGCACAATCGGATGTTCACCAGGAACTGTTTCGAGACCAATTTTTTCTATCGAACAACGAAAGAATCGTGTGTTTAATTCCAGTTGGTCTCTCAGCTGTGTCGATTCTGTTATTAATTCCAAAGCGCGCAGCGATGCTGCAACGACCGGCGGGGCAACTGAATTAGAGAATAAATATGGACGTGATCGTTGACGGAGGAAATCTATTATCTCTTTGCGCCCGCTCGTGTAGCCTCCACCTGCCCCTCCAAGAGCCTTGCCGAGTGTACCAGTAATAATGTCGACACGGTCTATCACGTTATGATATTCGTGTGTTCCCCTCCCTGTAGGGCCAATGAAGCCGACTGCGTGTGAATCATCAATCATGACCATTGCGTCATATTGTTCAGCTAATTGGCATATCTCAAATAGATTGGCAATGGTGCCATCCATTGAGAATACCCCATCTGTCGCGATCAGGCGATGCTTGGCTGATAACGCCAATTTAAGCTTTGCTTCAAGATCGCACATGTCGTTGTTTCTATAACGATATCGCTTTGCTTTGCTCAAACGAATGCCATCGATAATACTCGCATGATTCAATGCATCTGAGATTACCGCATCTTCATCAGAAAGTAGTGTTTCAAAAAGTCCTCCATTGGCGTCAAAACACGAACCGTAAAGAATTGTGTCTTCGGTACCTAGAAAGTGACTTAATCTTGCTTCAAGCTCCTTATGGATCTCCTGAGTACCACAAATAAATCGTACTGAAGAAAGGCCGTAACCCCAGCGATCAAGTGCTTCATGTGCTGCTCGAATGATTTCAGGGTGGCTAGCAAGGCCTAAGTAATTATTTGCACACAAATTAAGTGTTTGGGTGTTATCCGCGACAAGAATTTGGGAACTTTGCTTGGAAAGAAGCGCACGTTCTGACTTGTACAAGCCACCGTGCCGCAGCTCGCTAATATAAGTCCTTAATTTCTCTTGCATTGATCCGTACATGATAAAACCTGCCCTGCCAAGTCTTGCACTTGATGGATGAGCCACCTCATCAAAAGTATCTCATTTTGACCAATCGAGAACAATCTTACCTGATTCACCGGACTTCATCGCCTCGAAAGCCTTTTGATACTCTCTGTGATGAAAGCGGTGAGTTATGACTGAACTGATATCCAAACCGTTGTTTAGCATTACAGTCATTTTGTACCAGGTTTCATACATTTCTCTACCACAGATCCCCCGAATCGTGAGCATATTCAACACTATCGTACTCCAGTCGATCTCCGAATCAGCACCAGGAATACCAAGTATGGCGATACTTCCTCCGTGACACATATTCGAGATCATGCTTCGCAGTGCAGCTGTGCTGCCTGACATTTCGATTCCAACATCGAAACCTTCGACCATCCCCAATTCGGCTTGAATCTCCTTCAAGTCTCGCTCACGTGGGTCAATAACTAGAGTGGCTCCCATTATACTAGCCAATTGCCTTCTGTATGAGTTGGGATCGACCACCACAATGTGCCGCGCCGCGGCATGTCGAACGACGGCCGTGGCCATTACACCAATGGGACCTGCACCAGTAATCACCACATCTTCGCCTATTAGTGGAAATGCTAAAGCAGAATGAACAGCGTTCCCAAAAGGATCAAAAATAGCGGCAATATCCAGGTCGATCTTCGGGGCATGTCGCCATACATTGGTAGACGGTATCGAGATATACTCAGCAAAAGCACCCGATCGATTGATGCCTACGCTGCTTGTTTCGGAACATAAGTGCCTTCTGCCAGCAAGGCAATTGCGGCACTGCCCACACACGACATGACCTTCTCCGCTGACGATGTCACCGGATGTGAATCCCGACACATTTGAGCCAGTTTCTACAACTTCTCCCACGAATTCATGACCAACTATCAGCGGAGTAAGTACAGTTTTCTCGGCCCATTTGTCCCAGTTGTAAATATGAATGTCCGTACCGCAAATGCCCGTCCGATGTACTCGAATTAATACATCGTTTACGCCTACGGTCGGCTCGGGAACCTCCTCCAACCAGAGTCCTTCGCAGGGGAATTTTTTTATTAATGCTTGCATGGGCTCACTTGAGTGTATGGTTCGGTTGAAAACACATGTCCCCCAGTAGATCGGTAGCTGAAATCCAGATTCATCGATTGTTTGCTCTACGAAATGCTCAGCTTTGATTGAAAAACAAAAATTTAGTGATAGTGGAAGCTAGATCTCTGGCAGCAAGTTGAAAAGGAAATCAGAAATTAGAGTATCTAATCAACTAATCGAGCAATGCTGCAGAAGCTGAGCACCAGTTCCATTCTCCTCAGGGTAAAGACAGTGGCCCTTTTCAAGAATTACCCCGGTGGCGACGTCTTCGCGCAATAGTTCGGCGCCATCCATGTCTACATAATCTAACATTGGTAAAAGTTGAGCTATTGCCGAAATCCCTACGCTCGATTCTACCATGCAGCCAATCATCGTTTTCATGCAAAGTTCTCGAGCAGCCTTGATCATGCGACGTGCTGGTGTAATTCCTCCACACTTGCAAAGTTTAATATTGACACCATGAAAATACTTGTGGCACCGTTCAATATCATCTTCGGAAACACAACTTTCGTCGGCGATTATAGGCAGCATGGCATTCTCGAAGACATACTTCGCTCCATCCCAATCTTCTGGGTCAAGAGGTTGTTCGATGAACTCAACTCCAAGTGTTCTCAATATACGAGAATTATGAACGGTTTGCTCGGCGTTCCATCCGCAGTTCGCATCAACTCGAAATAAAGACTTCGTATGCTCCCGAAGTTCCCTGACAATCTCTATGTCGTTTTCTGTTCCAAGTTTGATTTTGTAAATTGGCCAATCAGGTACTTCCACAATTCTCTCTACCATTTGTGAGATCTCATCGATGCCTATGGTAAAAGAGGAAGGGACGTTATCCGCATTGTCCAACCCCCAAAGCTGGTACACGGGTAACCCCTTCTGCTTTCCCCACAGATCATACGCTGCTTGGTCTAACGCACTTAGGGCAAATAAGTTATCTGGCATTAGTTCGGAAGCTTGCTGCCAGATTATTTCTGGCTCAATTTGTCGAACTGGTTCCAAAAGAGTGCGGATTGACTCCAGAGAGTTCGTTAAGTTTTCAATTGTTATTTCATAGAACGGATCGGTCGGCGCCTCACCAAATCCGTTATGCCGGCCATCATTGAGTTCAATGACCAGTGTAGCCTGCTCGCTTTGAGAGTCTCGGGAAATCCTAAATACGTGCTTAAGTTGCAAGTTGAACGGATAGAGGGAAAGCTTCATGGTTCCAAATTACCTCAACTCCATGTGTAGCTTCTGGACAGCTTTAACCAAGTCATGAGGCCCATCGCGAAGAACATCACAGACAGGCAAACCTAATTCCAGGTGCACTTTCTTCCGTTCTGCATTGGCTTCACGCTCAGACAGCAGCCGAGAGTTCATCGCAACACCAATAATCTTTGAAGGAAACATAATCGAAGCGGTGTTTTCATAGATTGTCCGCAACTCTTGAAGCGATTTCAAATTCACATGTGGCATATCGCGAACCCAAGAACGCCCAACTTCGTAGCACAGTATCATGCCATGAGGAATGCAGCCATGAAGTAGTCCAAGAGTGACAGCTGAGTATCGAGGGTGCGCAAGACTTCCTTGCCCTTCTATAACCAAAATCTCATGGTGCTGTTGTGCAAGGATTTGCTTTTCAATAGCACCGCTAATAAAATCTCCTACGACACAGTCGATGGGGCAGCCATCCCCTTCGATCATTATGCCTGTTTGGCCTGTGGCGATAAACTTGGCATCGTAGCCTTGATCTTGTAGTGCTCGAGCAACTTCGATCGAAGCCACCATTTTGCCGACCGAGCAGTCTTGGCCTACGGTATGAATACGTAAGCATTCGACTCGAATGTCTTTTTGGTTACAGACATCATGTTCATCATTCTTGCGAATGTCGATCAAATTCACTCCAAATCTTGAAGCATCGATGACAAAATCGTCATCGTCGACCAAGAAGTCATGGAGGCCTGAGATCACGTCCATTCCTAAAGCGATTGCCCCGCGGATTACAGATCGCCAGCTCATAGGTATCTTGCCGCCGGGAGGAGCGATGCCGATCATCAGCGTATTTGCAGTAGGGGCATCAGACAAATTGGCTACGAATGGAATGTTTCCGCCTACTCCCAATATTTCTTCAGCAGTCTTCCCGACCTGAAGGGAATCAATAATTGCAACGGTGGGGTGTTGACCGTAACGTAATACGGAGGTCGCAGTTTTGGCATTAATCGGATCCGAATACCCTTCTGTCAAAATGACCAGGCGGGGCTCACTCGATCTCAGCATTGGAAGGGACGCATTCTTCTTTGGCATAAGAGGTATGAAACTCAGAGATAGACTATGCGACTTGCGCGATACAAAGCGGTATCGTAAGTATACTTTTGCTGGAACTGTGGTGGATGACCAACTTTTTGCCAGACTCAATATCGCCACTTACAGTTTGATTATTTCCGATGCCCGCTCTAGCATCAACTGTTCCGCGAAAACCATTAGACAATCTTAATGTCATAGAATGTCAATACTTTGTACGATTCATTGAAAGACAACGAGGTATTGTCAAAAGTCGTGTTCTTGAAAGGTAGATAAAAAGCGGCGTATCCTGTTGAGGTAAATCACCACTTCAACGGCCCGACGTGGGCACAAGGACACGCCATGAGCAAGCCTACGACAAAGCAACCGAACATTCCAGCCACCGAGACGATTGATCCTGAAGTACTCGCCTTCCGACAAGTCTTCGACAGTCGTAGCCTACTGGATGAGATCATCCATGAAGGAGCTCGCAGAATGCTGCAAGCAGCCATTGATGCTGAAGTCGATGCTTTCATCGAAACGCACCAGGATCGGTGCGATTTGGAGGGTCGACGTCTGGTGGTCAAGAATGGCAGCCTGCCCGCGAGGGAGGTCCTCACCGGTGCAGGAGCCATCCAAGTAAAACAAGGACGCGTTCGCGACAATTCGTCTGATCCCAAGGGGCGAGTTGTTTTCTCCCCGAGCGTGTTGCCGGCTTACCTTCGCAGGACCGAATCGATCGAGGAACTGATTCCCTGGCTCTACCTCAAAGGCATTTCGACGAATGACTTTGGAGAGGCCCTGCATGCCCTGGTGGGCGAGCAGGCCAAGGGGCTCAGTGCCAACGTGGTCGTCCGACTCAAAGAGCAATGGGCCGAGGAATACGACCAGTGGAATCAACGTGATCTTTCCGAGAAAGAGTACGTTTACGTCTGGGCGGACGGCATCCACGTGAAAGTCCGTTTGGAAGACGATGCCAACAAGAAGCAGTGCATTCTGGTACTTATGGGAGCGACTGCTGATGGCACGAAGGAATTGATTGCCGTGCTCGATGGCTATCGCGAGAGCGAGCAGAGTTGGAGTGAGTTGCTCTTGGACTTGAAGCAACGTGGGCTTGCTATTGCTCCGAAGATCGCCGTGGGTGACGGTGCACTGGGCTTCTGGGCAGCGTTACGAAAAGTCTTTCCTGAGACGCGAGAGCAACGCTGTTGGGTCCACAAGACGGCCAATGTGCTTAACAAGATGCCCAAGAGCGTGCAGCCAAAGGCCAAGGGCGATCTCCACGAAATCTGGCAGGCGGAAACGAAAGCGAATGCCGAAACCGCCTTCAAACACTTCCTGGAAAAATACGACGCTAAGTATCCGCAGGCGTGTGCATGCCTGAGGAAGGATCGCAGCGAGCTGCTCACCTTCTATGACTTCCCCGCTGAACACTGGGGCCACTTGCGCACAACCAATCCTATCGAGTCTACATTCGCGACGATTCGCCTGCGGCATCGCAAAACCAAAGGCAATGGCACACGCCGCGCAAGCTTGGCGATGATGTTCAAGTTGGCCCAATCGGCCGAGAAGAAATGGAGACGACTACGCAGCTACGAGAAGATCACACTCGTCATCGAAGGACGGTCCTTCAAAGACGGAATCATGCAGGAATCTGCCGCTTAGAAAATTCCTCAAAACACAACAATTGACAGTTGCTCAAGACAACTTATTCAGGAGGGAGCTGTTCATTACGTCCTCCTGTCGTGGACGTGAGAATAGATACCGTTCGACCCACAGTCTCACTTCAGAACTGCAGCTAAGTTATTCAACCTCTGCTCTAATAACGAGTGGTACCACTATGGGGGCAGGCCAGTGGGCCACATCCAAGTCAAGAAATTAGTATCATTTTAGAAGCTACTCCCCGACATTTACATTGATAGGCCCAATGTATCCGGTTGAAAGAGCGACATCGTCGTACCACATCTGATTCTTTTTGTGACTGTGATGGACATAAAGCACCAGGTCAAATCGTTTAAGCAAGACTTCAGCTGAGCTACGCCACCGAACACCTTGGAAGTGAACGTACAGTTCTCCATCAATCCATGCCGCAATTTCACCGTCCGCCTTGCCAATCGTATTAGCCTGAAGCATGTGTTCAAGACAATACCATCTATCTCGTTCAAGCTGGACGACACGATCTACCGAAGGGAGGAGGGCATTACCATAATACGTTCCCCTCTCTCCCGGTTTCATGTCCATCCAATAGGTATATAGCATCATGATTCCAGGAGGTTGGTACCGTCCTCCAAAACGCCACGGTTCAAAACTAGACCCAAACCGATCATCGCCATTAGGGAGTATTCCTGCCTTTCCCATTTGCGCGTGTTTATCATTTCCTGCAATTGCATACAAGGACCCACCTGCATGGTGCAAATTACCTTGGTCGTAATCGAGTGCAAACTTTATGTAGCGACGAAAGTAGACGCGGTCGTATCCCGGAGGAAACCAATAGCGAGCGCCGGCCGAACTGCTGGTTTTTCCTTGCTGGTCTTCGGTAGTCAATTCCAGTACTCCTTGACCAGTATGTGCCAGAGTTCGATTCAATACGATCTCGACCCGTCCTTCTTCAGCACCCCGTAAATTGTAATAATTCGCTAATTCAATTTCATTTTCGAAACTGGTTTGATAGATAAGTTTACCTGTCGTTTCAAGTCGAGTTCGTATCTCGACATCTTCTAACGTGCGCTTAGTGGCATCAACAGGATCTGCAGTAGGAGTGTCGGAATATGCCAAGTTGCCTAAGAGGCTAATCATATTAACAAAGCAAGTAATGCGACCTATCTTCATTAGGTAATCCATTAATAGGTTGAAAAGTTTCAACGGGAAGTGAGACTTGTTGGTTCAGTTACAAGTGGCGCTCACAAGATATGGGAAATTGCGATAGTAAGTCAGTTGAATGCACAACGAGTAGAGTGTTGAATAAACACGACTTTCCGGACTCGTACAAATGCTGTGTTTTGTGACGAAGGCACCCACAGCCTGTTGCGTTCCACCGTGCACGGTTACCATTCTCAGTGTTCATTAAGCCTTTCATGCAAAACCTGCGTTATTGTTTGACTAGTTTTAAAGTTCGCTTCTACTCCGTAAAGACGGTAAATGGTTTTTGCAAAGTCAAACTTATTTGAGCAATCACTCAGCAGAATTAACTCACGCGGTGCGAGCATGGCTAGCGCTTGAGGAATATCGCAGTATCGAAGGATGTTCAAAAGCACTGGCCCGTTCTTATGTGATATTGGAGGAGATTTAAGAATTATCCGCGTTACACGAGTATCCAATAGTGCAGCATACACACCCAAAATACCGGCCTCTCCCTCTCCGACGACTGTGAGATCTCCATCATCAAAATCTGGTTGACTGGCAATGAGATCGATCGCGCATAGAATGTCAAAAACTCGCATGTCGTCGAGAGTGCGTCCCAAGAGCATGGCGGAACGCCGAATTCGTTGCTGGATCATATCGTCCCAACTAAGCGTTCCTATGCCTCGTGGCCAAATGATATGTGTCGATACGGGGAGACTCTGCCAGGGATACGAACGAAGCAAATTGCGGATCCCAGCAGGTGAGTCGTTCGGCGACGCAATATAGAGCAATGCCCGATTTCCAACTCCTGTGGGGGAAGTCTGACTGGACATACCTACCTGAATTCCTTCTTCCGTTTCAAGTGAATATCTCTCTCGGAGTTTTCTTTCTGGGCGATAAGCTTTATAGGGACGAGGCAAATTGCGAAAGACAACAGTCTTGAGCTTGTCTAGAGTTGTTTGGCGAATTCGTTCCCACTCCGCCAAATTCGAGCAGCTAGGAATCTCCGCTTGAGGAATAAACTGCTCGTGTATGCGAGCATTGATGCTTTTCGGTAGGGATTGATCGAACGCCGCAAGCTGCTCGGCAGGTATTTCGTCGAATGGTAAAGTCTTGACAAGCGACTTATCACCACGAAACCACTTATTCCCCCATTGGACGGCCCGATTACGTTGGGTGTCAGTATAGTTGTGAGGACCAGTATCTTCACTCAAACCGACCCTGTCTGCCTCGCCGAGACATTTATAAATTGTCTTCGCAGATTCAAAGACCGAGTGATAACTTTTGGGCGGATAATATACATCTTCCGTCGTTGCATGGATGAGCAACGGGCGCGGTGCGATAAGAGCAGCTAACGTTGACCAGTCATGACGGTAAGTGTTAATAAAATAGGCGCAATCGCAGTGCAAACGAACGAGATTGTCGGAAATATGCGACAGGATGTCACCTGTCCCAGCAACTGGCTGGGACATCGCAATCCTTTCATCGGCGGCAGCGAGCATCCATGACAAGTGGCCACCCCCAGAACAGCCGTTGACGACAAGTTTGCTTCCGTCCACATCAGGTCGCGTAAGCAAATAATCCACTGCACGCATAGCGTTCCACACTTCGACCCCAATAGGTGTATAACCACGAGCATACCAATCCCACATTCGAAACGAATCGGTTCCGCGATGAACGGCAAATATTTCGGCGACCTGAATTGGGTCGATGACTAAAGCAATGTAACCTTCTCGCACCCAGGGAACAGCATAGTTCTGCCGAACTGCCTTGCCGCCAGAGGGATGAGGCGTATGCCCGGGACCAAGGATTACGGCAGGATACGGTCCACTCCCTAGGTTGGTTGGTCGGTAAAGATTGGCAGTCACATACAATTTGGGCATGCTTTGGAAGTGGATTACGTCCACAGCATATCCATCACATTCGATAGTACGCACAAGACTTAACTCAAGAGGCTCGCGCTTTGGCAAAGGATCCAAGCCAATCATGAAGCGAAACTCTTTACGAAGCTGAGATTTTTCGCCGACTAACTTCTGGGGAGTTGACACACGTTGTATGGCTTCTCTGCCTAGACGTCCACCTTCCCGCACCAAGTAGTCTAGCATTCTAGCTTTGTCGACAGAAACAGTAGTTATGTCTATTTCTTCAGCCGTAAGCATAGTTGTCGAAATAGACGCTAAGATTAATAATACAGCGCAAGAACAATTATAATTCAAGAGTCTCACTTGAGATTGCATATACATTGTCCTTAGTACTATCATTCTAGATATACAGATCTGATCTATTCTCCGGTGAACGGCGATTCCAACTTGTGAGGCGTTCCGGGCTGTTGCCCAACTCATTGCGGAACTATTAACACAGTACCTTACGAGTTGGACTTTTATGCACTCTAGTGACCTATTCAAACTATCGATATATTTCCTGACAACTTGTTTTGAATGCTATTCCCAGGATTCAAAGCGTACGACTCTAGTATCTTTTTCGTTGCCCGAGCGTACTGCCAGAGAACCGTACAGCTCCGGTCGTCTTGCTTTTATCCAGCGTGCTCCTGTGCATCGATCTCGTAATGATGGGTCTAGGTCTGCTACAATCATATCGTTTGCTGCACGGCATGTTTCAACAAGGATTCGCCCATAAGGATCGAGAATCATTGCGTTTCCAGTTCGTATTTCATCGTCATCTGGTCCAATGCCGTTGCTAAATACCAAGAACATTCCGTTGTCATGTGCTCGTGAAGGCAACCATCGCATCAACCACTTGCGACCTTTGTCACCGCAGATCTCAGCTTCGATTGCATCTGGGTTAGTGTGACGAGAATCCCACAACTGTCGGTCGACAACACCCATAGCAAAAGGACTCATGGACTTACATCCTCCAGTTTGATGTGGAGCCAGCAAGACCTCTGCTCCTGCCAAGGCAGTAGCCCTAACGTTTTCAACAATGTTGTTGTCGTAGCAAATAAGTAGACCAACACGGCATCCGTGTGGCGTATCGAATACTGTAAAATCGTTTCCAGACGACATATTCTCATTAATGAAACAATGTAGCTTTCGATGGCGTACCATCTTGCCATCAGGCATCGCAACGATTTGTGTATTGAAAAGACGCCCGTCTTCAGCAATTTCGACTAAACCAGCGCTTACAGTTAGGTTGTTCGATACTGCTAACTCAAGTAACGTCAGCGAGGCTAGGCCGTCAAACACTGGTTCGGCAAGGTCAACCAATTCTTCACGCGACAAATTGCGTAAGTGCCAATAACCAGAAATGCAGCATTCCGGAAATAAAATTATCTGAACGTCCCGTTCTGCGGCTGCGCGAACAAAGTGTCCTATCGTTTCCAGATTTGCTGCTTTGTTGCTGGGAACATGTTGAAACTGTACGGAAGCAACGCGAAGTGGTTTCATAGGTTCATGCTCGACATTTTGGCTTGGGCTGGCCCACTCTGCACAATTAGCTTAAGTCAGATCCTCTTCTCTCTGGGTTCTAAATCAATAAGTTCAGCTATCCGGACAGGCTCGCCTCTTTCGATGCTTTTCCTTGCCGCGATCCCAACCATTATAGACATGGCGCCATCGCGCAAACCAGCAACTCGATTGTACGGGTCTGTTGCATCTGGATCTTGGAATAGTTTCTCTTGAAGTTTTTCATCTCCACCCCCGTGGCCAGTTCTATCAAGCGAAACTTTAACTGTATCGTGCTTTTCCCACAGTTGGTGGACGATAATCTGCTCTGAAGTGACATTCTCACTGCCATCCTGATTCATTTCCAAGTCATGAAGATCTTTCTGACTGAACGTTCTCTCCCCGTCATATGGAATATCTAAACGGGCTTCGAGACGACCCTTCGTACCATTGAACGCGACTCGCCAGCCCTCGAATGGTGAATAAGTAGTCAAGGAATAGTTGAGTATCACATTGTTTTTGTACCGCACTTGAGCAGACATTTTGTCATAGATATTGATTTCCTCACGAAACAGGCAATTATCGCGTACGTAACCGTCGTACTCTTCGTTCGCGACATAGAGGTCCATGTCTTCCTTTTCATTGGTGATGTCCCAATAGAAATCGCAACGCTTCGTATATTGACAATCTCTGCAGCTATTGCCACGGTACGGTCCAGCACTTCCATATTTTTCGAGAGCCCCAAAGGCGAACACCTCTTCCGGATCAGAATCAAGCCACCAGTTCATCAGATCAAAATGATGGGTTGCCTTGTGAACCCAAAGAGTTCCTCCAACATGTCGCAAGCCGTGCCATCTTCGAAAGTAGGAAGCGCCATGGTACGTATTCAGATACCAGTGAAAATCAACTGAAGTTACTTTTCCAATCACTTCTTCGCTCAGTAGCTGCTTGATTTTTGTGTTATAGGCATTCCAGCGATAATTGAATCCGACGATTACATTATTGTTTGATTTGCGCTCAGCATCTAAGATCTGCTGGCACTTACTTTCGTCCGTGGTCAGTGGCTTTTCGGTCAGCACATCATAGCCTAATTCCAGGCTCGAGATGATGTACTTGTGGTGCGTACAATCCGTAGTGGTAACGATCACTAGATCCGGTTTAGTTTCGTTCAGCATGTTTTCGAAATCAGAATCGGCATACGTATCACAGTCTAGTCCCAAAAACTTCTTTGCGTATTCCAACCTTCCAGGATTGATGTCGCATAGTCCAACAAATTCGACGAGATTGGAATACTTCTCTAAGAGCCGCTTTGCCCAGAAACCAGTTCCTCGAATACCCGTTCCCACCATGACGACTTTCAGTTTTCTTCCTTTCAATGTGGACCCGAAAGAAGCAGGAGTTAATACAGCTCCTGCCGCCAACATGGAAAGAGCAGCAACAAAAGTCCTTCTGGATGAAGCAACTGCCATCATACTTATTACCCTTCAACTCAAAGTGTCTTAGTAAACCAGGAATATCAATCAACTCAATCAGATACGCAAAAAGACTTTGTTACGATACAGAAAATAGAGAAATAGCCACTGAACCCCAACAAGAGAGATCGTCATAATAACGGGCTTGTAGGGTTCTGCAGTAATATCCGTCATCCAACCGAAAAGCTTCGAAGAAGTATATTGCCAATCAATAAAACAGGGCGACATGTAGATAAAGATAGAATTCATACCAATCACCCGAAAGAAAAATGCCCACTTTGTCCAGCCCTTGACGTCAATCAAAAAATAGAAAAAAGCCAGCAACATCAGACTTAAACCGCCGCATTGCATTGCAAACGAACTCGTCCATAGGTTCTTATTTATCGGGAAACTCAAATTCCATAGCTGAGCCACTGCAACGAAGGCAATACCGACAAACGCCATCGTCAACGCATTCTGCTTTCCGCGATCCGTGCCGGTATTCTCCAGAAATGTGCCGGCAAGAATCCCCATAAGTGCTGTAGAAACTGCAGGAATCGTTGCCAACAATCCCTCAGGATCGTGGATACCACGATATAGTTGTCCAGGCAGAATGATCCTATCGACATAAGAAACAATGTTGCCTTCCTCTGTTAGATCTCCCCTCGGGTAGCCTGAAGCAGACCCAAGCATCAGCAGTAGCCAATAGCCAAGGAGCAGAGTGATGCACCAGAGCACTTGAGATCGCTGTTTGGTGTAGACATAGATGAAGCCGGCAAACATGTAGGCCAATCCGATCCGACCTAAAACACTTGGGAATCTGATTTCGTCGAGCCCACGAACTTCCAATCCGTTATTGTAAATCACTCCCAAGAGAACCAGAATTAGGCCTCTCTTCACTAGTCCATATAGCACTTCACTGCGGGCCAACCCGGCTTCCAGTTTCTTGCCAATGGAGTAAGGCATGGCCACCCCCGCAAGAAACAGAAATAGTGGAAATATCAAGTCATAAACTGCAAAACCATGCCAATCTGGATGCTGAAATTGATGATCCAGCACGTGCCAAAATGATGAACCGGTTGCCTCTCCCAATTGGTGAAAGATGTGGTCAACTCCCATGATCCAAAACATATCGAAGCCTCGCAGGGCATCGAGTGACTTGAGCCTTAGATCAGATATTGGCTTCAACATTGAATCTCACATTCCTAACATATGCACGTGAAGCCATACATTCTCCAAACCGGGCTTAGGATTAGAAACTACTTTTCAAAAATGTTCTGAGTTCACCTGCCCAGTATATGTTCTTTCAACCGGCTACTCCCAACAAGGTAGGGAGACAGTAGTACGATAGTTCGAATCATTGCAGTCAGGATTGCGCGTAGGAGAATAGATTCGATCCCCCGTGAAAGGACGTTCCTGAGTGTATATCCAAACCTGCTCTTGATCCCACAAGATGATTTCATCCCGAGCGTCTCCCGTGAGGTTTTGCACAGCAGCGCAAAGATCGGGGTGCCCATCGTCAGGGAACATAACCACACGTCGGAGTTGTCCGTCAAGCATCCCCCCTTCATGAATATTTCCAGAAAGCAAAATTAGCTCCGTGCCATCTCCACTCCAGTTGACTGGCACAAATGGGCTGCCGACATGAATTGGTTCATCCTGCAGCAAGATGTTCCCTCGATGGTCCAAGATCGTAATAATGCCCGGATTCTTCCAAAAGTTAATGCAGGCGTACTGAAGTCCCTCGACGTCTTTGCGAAGCTTCGCCACCAAAGCAGTCTGCGTATGCCCTAAACGATGATGGCGACGCACAAACCCGTGACTGTCTATCAGAGAAAAGCCTTCGTCACTCCCAGAGTAGTATCCGTAGCAAGGCGCTTTTGGATCTTCGCTAAAATTACCATAGGCAACACCATCTGCATGATCCTGAAATTCCCCGTCTCTGGTCCAAACTTGCTTCCCAGTGTGGTCCCACATGGAGTAACCAATCATGATTCTGTCAAAGGCTACTGTCTGGTTGTCCTCGACTTCGTCATGGAAAGCAAAGGGATAATGTCCCAGCATTCCTTCTCCGGAGAATTTCAGGTTGAGCTGGTTATCAAATACCCAAAACAAACGGTAACGATCTTTAACTAGTATTTCTCGTGGACCGTTACCTGACAGATTGAAAAATGCGATGGAATCTCCAATATTTCGTTCATGTGGACGAGATTTAATTTCGTAACGCCTTTGCGAAAAATCTTCGGGTACTTTTGGCATCCAAGACCAATTCTCCAACTCGCCAGTCTCACCATCCAGAACTTGAATCTTAAAGTCCTTTACCATTACTACTTCGTTGCGGCCATCACCATCGACATCGTGAATCTGAAAAGGACAGTCACTTGTTAGCAAGCCATTTCTCGGATTAGGGCGACCGATTTGCCAAAGAACTTTTCCGTCAAGTGTTACGGCAGTCAGACAACTTATTTCGACAAAATTATCGCCTGGCCCTTTCCGCATATTCTGGCAAAAAAGCATGTCGGAGTTGCCATCGCCGTCTAAGTCACCAAAGCGAACATTGCGCCCACAGCCAAATTGGGGGGTTTTAAACTTCTTCCAAAGCTTTGGTTTTGGGTTTACATTGCGAAGCTGCAATAGCCGGGCTTCTCGTTCGGCAATTGCTTTGTCAATCAAAGCCTTGGTAGTGACAGTTGAATAAGCGTGAAAATCCTGGAATCTCGCCGGTACATTAGCTGTAACACCTACTTTTCCTGCAGATAATCTATCGTCCTCGGCTGTGAGCAGGAGCGTACCATTAATAGAAGCTTTGATCTTAGATCCTGTGACCTCCACCTTCATGCGGTAATATTGGGAAGTATCATATTCAAAGGGAGCGGTCGCGATCGTTTCGATCGTAGCGACGCGAAACGATCGATCCAGAGGCAACCGCAATCGCAACTGCGCTTCTTTACCGTTTATCAGACTAAAAAAATAGTGGTGTCGATTGGTCTTGTATCGAAATGCAATTCCAACCATTTCATCGAGGGCTAGCGGCTTGACTAACACCTCGACTGTATAATCGCTCCACTCAGGTTCACCGGTAATGAATAACGGGCTAAACAACCTGGTAACCATATCCTCAGAATCTGGCGAAAGCAGTTGCTCAAGGTACACCTTGCCTTCTTCGTCTCCAACGAGCCAGGAATCAAGGTAACCAATAGCGTTTTCCCAGGGTTCTAACGGCACTCCCCGATCGGCAAGATAGTGATATTCCTGGATTGCAGGATTTAATTCACCCACCGGTTGAGAGAGTGGACCGGCTGGATAGCGAGAAAAATCGTCGCGAATCAAGGTCACTGTTTCGCTTGCGCTAACCTGACATCCATACAGGCTGCATATCAAGGAAAAGGCAAGCAATAACCGCTGTGGCATGATTAACTCTGTTTAGAAAGGAGGACCCTATACAAAAGCTGGGCCGGCCTGCCCCGGCCGACCCAGATACAATATAAGCCGAGAACAATTATTCTCGATTAAGAACGATTCTTACGTCTTGCAACCAAGAGTAACGAGCCAGCCGAAAGCAACAAGAACATAGAGCACGGCTCGGGAACGCTTGCCACATTAGCAATAAGTGAAGAAGCGCCATATTCGGCCTGCCAGTTGACCAGATCATTAGCAGACAAACCATCTCTCTGCCATTTGAGGAAGTCAGCACCATCAACATCACCATCGCTATCGAAGTCCGCCGAAAGTGGTTCAACGGTAACCTCTAGGAATGCTGTTACAGACTCACCTTCTTCACGGCCAAAAACAACCCAGTTTGATCTCTCACTATTGTCTAGCTGCCAAACCCCGAATTCATCTTGGAAGAAGGCAGCACCTAGACGAATGCCACGGTTATACTCATCGTTGACCATCGCATCGATTATATCGGGATCGACCTCCACAGCAGCAGACTCTCCGAAAAGAAAAGCATCTTGTAAATCTTGATTCGTAAAGCTTTTTGAATTTGTAAAAGCTGGTGTAGGATTGGCATTCGTCACCGATGCCGGAACACCATAAGCTGCGTTATTGGGCGGAGTTCCAGAGAAAGTGTAGGGGCCGCTATCGGGATCGTTCCATATCAAACTGTTCTCAGCGTCTAATACCCCTCCGTTATGCACGGTCTGTGCGTAAAAGTAAGTAACGGCGGCAGTTCCACTAGTCCAACCAAAGTTGGGAGTGCGTTGCCCATCGCCTTCCACCCAGTCGTTCGTTGACTCCACAGTCTGAAAGGTAACTGTAGCAGGCAGGTTCTTTGATGCAGTGTTGGGATCCAATGGGTCATTGCCTGTCGCAGGAAAAATATTTAGTGTCCAAGTGGCTTTCCCAGGATTGTTTTGCAAAAAGATCCCCATCGCTTCCGTATCAAAGTCAAAATGGGCAGAGTTTTCTCCACCAAACTTATATCCCCTGAGAAACCCAAAGTCGCCGGTGCTATACATCTGCTCACCAGGATCACCATAAACGGTCCAATCTCTTGTTGCAGGGAACTTCATGGTGACTTGGGCAGATGCACTGTCGAGCCTAACACCGACACTGGAAATGAGTAGCAATGATAAAACCAAGAACACCTTGGCCTTGCTTTGATTCCGTTTACAAATAAATAAGTGGACATTCATCATAGCTTGTTTCTCCGGTTTAAGAATTCGTACCTCTTGGAAAAGAAAAACGCTCGGCGTCCGACACATCGATTATTAAAGCTTTCCTAGCAAAAAGCATGTAGTCGCAACTGCCTTGTACAGTTTCATTATAACAAAGGCCTCAGACTGACCCGCGAGAGAAACCATATCACATCTCAATTGTTTAATTGCAATAATGGAAGAGATTCTAGGTCCGTCTTTCCTGGGTTAAGGACCATTCACGCCAGCGCGCCTCGATCGATGACACAGGATTCTTGAAGAGGCATCAACCATACCTAGATTTCGTATTGGATATTTTCCGTCAGGCAGGAAGCCTCTATACTCCCAAACGGATACTGCGCAATCAAAAAGCTAAACATATGGACAGAATTCGTCGCATACGCAGTAAAGCGGCTAAAACAATGGTTCAAAGATTAGATGAGAATGTTTCAGGCGGTCTTTACTCCTGAAATAGTTCTCTTAATCGTCTCGTGATGGTCGAATCTTCCAGTTGGAGTCAGCCTCATGAGAATTGTTCATATATTCGCCTGCAAGAGATACTAATTCTGGATGATTTAAGGCAGAGTCATGCTCCTCTAAGGTATCTTTGGAAAGGTCAAATAGTTCGATTGTGCCACTATGCATCGGCTGCCGAATCGCTTTCCAGTTACCAAACCTTACGGCTTGCATTCCGCCTCGCTCGTAATATTCCCAGTATAGATACTCATGTTTCTTCTGTAGTTCAGGGTGCCCCTTGAGCGTAGGGGCAAAGCTTATGCTATCGAGTCCTTCCGGTGTCTCGACACCTGCCAAATCAGCTGCAGTTGCTACGAAATCGCCGAAGTAGCCAATGTGATCTGATACGCTATCGAAATCGACAGTACTCGGCCATCGTACAATGGTCGGTACCCGAATACCTCCTTCGTACAGATCACGTTTGATGCCACGTAATTCACCATTGGAATTGAAGAACTCTGGATCATGACCACCTTCTTCATGGGGCCCATTGTCCGACGTAAAAACAACCATCGTGTTTTCTTCGATCCCTAATTCTTTCAGTAAATCGAGGATTCGTCCTGTGTCCCGGTCGATATTACGGATCATAGCCGCAAATCCCTTTTCAGGTTCAGGCCAGTCTTTCAAGGCAAGTTCATCTAAAGCTGGAACCTCCATGCCATTCTCAATAACCTCATTATTAGCATGTGGCACATTCATGGAGAAAAAAAGGAAGAAAGGTCGGTCTCTATTTATGCGAATGAAATGTAACGCATCTTCTACAAAAAGGTCTGGCGCATATTGCACTCTTTTATCGGCGACACCTGTGCCCCAGTCGGGCAACTTCGAATCTCGCCATTTTTCCCATTCCACACCTACTTTGTTCTGTAATTGTTGAATATGACCGTTTCGAATTAGGAATTCAGGATAGAAGTTATGGGCGTGCCACATGTTCACGTAACCGAAAAAGTGATCGAAGCCTATGTCATTAGGATTGGTGATATTATCAGGCGTTCCCACACCCCATTTACCAATACATGCAGTTGCATATCCTGCTTCTTTAAGGACGGAAGAAAGCGTAAGCTGCTCTGGCTGAACGGCAACGGGCTCAGTGATATTTCCGCGAACCGCCGTGTGACCAGTGTGCTTGCCAGTTAGAAGCACGCTTCGTGAAGGCCCACAAATGGTACTGCCTGCGTAGAATTGAGTGAACCGCATGCCTTGTCTTGCCATGTCGTTCAGCCGCGGCGTTTGTAGAGTTTGTTGGCCAAAGCAACCAATATCACCATACCCAAGGTCGTCAGCAAGAATAAGGACGATGTTGGGCGGTTTCTCTCGAGAATGGGCGGCATACCCCTGCGGGCTAAGTGTAGAATATGCGGTCAAGCCTACAAACAGTATTGCACTAAATTGGCAGACAATGTTTTGTCTCATATGTGTTTAGTTCCGTTTCGATTGAGTTGGTTATGAGCTAGCTTTGCAGGGAGGTCTGCTGCTAATTGGACCATACTTGGATTTGCAGCGAAGGAATTCCAAATTACTAGATAGGGAAAATCATGTGAATTAGTGGAACTTAAGTTGCTGTCAACTTGAAACGTTAATCCAGAGTAATATTGCCACTCACCGGAAAATGAACAGTTTTCAGTCCGACAAAAAGTCAACACAAGAAAAACGAGTGATTTGTTTGGAAATGAAGGTGGTAGTTCTTCGCTCTCGGAATGAACGTCGAGCTAAGATGCCGATAGCGTATATAATTCCCACAATTGCAGTCGACGGTTCAGGAATCGCAGTGAGGGCTGTGGACGGTCCACTTTGAACATTCCTTTGCCAAATGAGAAAGTCCTTACCATCGGTATCATTGTCGTTATCGGCATCGCCGCTCGCATCGAGGCCATAGCCTGCTTGCCAATATGGTAAATCACTGTCATCCACAATTTCATCACCGTTGAAGTCGCCTGGGAGTCGAGGATTAAGGATCTCGTTGTAAATTTCAAACAGGCCGTGTAAAGACAAGTAGTTTCTCAGCACGTATCCGTTGGAATTGAGGGTGCTCTCACTGAAGTCCATGCTTGTGCTTTTATTGTATGAAGGATGTACCCCATCGTTAGAGATGAGTGTTCCATCCCAAGCCGTGCCAGGTTGTCGAGTTAATATTTCCTGATTGAAGTCGATCAGCGGTATAAGCAGTTCTGCCGAAAGATCCCGCATCGCCTGGGCGAATAACGCACTCTTGGACTCGTAGTTACGACGTGGTGGAATCGTCGATAGAAGAGGGATCGTACCGTTGTCCTTGATGGCCTGCAATGTCTGCCGCATATTGTTTGTGTAGGTAGTGACGTCATAGGAACTAAGATCGTTTGTGCCCCACATAACTACGGCCAACTCTGGTTTAAGCTTTTGAAGCCAATGTTGAATGTTGGTCATCGGTGGATTCTGATCAGTTTGAAGCGGCCAAGCGGCTGTCTTGCTACTATAGTTCCCATTGGACTCGGCGACAGCATCGTCCTGCCAAGTCCAGCTGACCGGAGTGATATAACTCTGTAACCATTCTTGCGCAAAGGCGTCTTCCGGGGTACGATTGGTAAAATCATATCGCAACGGCTTGAAGGATGCACTGCTGTAAGTGATGCTATCGCCAAAACGTGCTATGTTGCCTGGCGTGCCGCTAAAAATGGAATGCACAGCTTTCATTTCCTCAACCCAATAAGGCTCGGCAAGGGCCTTGTCTGAACTGGGCATGAATAAAAAAGCTGCAAAGGCTATGGTTAGTATTATCCGCATTCGGATACCACCCCTTCTTGACGTTCTTCAAATGGAGCGCAAATGCGACCAAAGAAAAAGAAACATTTCATTACCACTTACTCAGGGAATCCAGATAAATTGGATCTTGGTTTTTTGGGTGCGATATTACTCAGCGTAATAGGGTTTCCTGGCTAAAATGCGCTAGCAAGCAATTCTTAAATGATTTTCGATAACTACTCGCTTAGAGTTCGGTCGTCGAGCTAAGAAGCCGATCGCGTAAATAACTCCCATAATTACAGTCGACGGTTCAGGAATCGCAGTAAGGCCTGTGGATGGTCCACTTTGGAAACTCCTTTGCCAAATGAGAAAGTCCTTACCATCGGTATCACTGTCGTTATCGGCGTCGCCGCTCGCATCAAGGCCATAGCCTGCTTGCCAATACGGTAAATCACTGTCATCCACAATTTCATCACCGTTGAAGTCGCCTGGGTAGAGGCTAAACTGATCTGCCCCATAATCGGTTGGATCTGGCCTAAAATTCCCATCAATATCCTCAAAGACAGATGAGATTCTAGGAGCGTGACCTATTGCACCGGTGGCAAGATTAGTCAAATGCAAATCGCCATTCTGGGGGTCGACAAACCAGTTCTCTAGGACTTCTACGCCGGTCAGATCGACGAGATTACCCATCGCTTCCACGGCAGCAGCACTCCAGTCCCCCACACCACTATCGGTTATCTGGCCTCGAATGATGTTATTTTGGATATCCAGTCCAGTTGTCGGCGTTAGAGATCCACTGCCATGGTCCAATACTGAAAACAGACGAGACTTGTTAACATCTTGACTGTAAAACGTGTTGTTGAAGACTTCGACATCCTTGGTGTGTACTAACTCCATTCCGATGTCTCCAGCAGGGTAGCGCAGTACAGTGTTGTTGCGTATGATCGCTCCGTCCATATCGTATATGCCATTATCCCTCGCGGGACCGCTGCCCCAATTGCCCAAAGCAATGCTTCGATCGTTGTTGATGAAGATATTCCTTTCGATAAGGGCATTCTCACCGCCTTGCCATAGAAACACAGCTCCGCGGCCTTCACCATCTAGGCCATGGATGCCCTCAAATACGTTGTCACGAATAGTCCAATTCTTGGTGATCATCGCGTCAATTCCTCCGATATAATCATTCGGTACTCCCGGCTGTTGGACATAAGGCTTAGTCTGGAGCAAGTAGCTGTTCTCAATGGTTACATTTCGCATCTCGTCGCTTATGCTTCCCTTCGAACCTTTGATATATCTCTGGCCAATATTCATGATCTTCACATTGCTGATCAATGTGCCATTAACCCGATTTGTCTCTCCCCTGAGTTGAATGCCGTTCCAGTAGCTCTCCGAGACAGTAAGGTCCCTTATGGTGATGTCTTCGTTTTCAACAAGGAAAATATTACGAGGGGACACATCGTTGTTCATGCCGCCACCTACCAACACTACGTCGTCGCGATTGCCTGTAGCCCCTCGGACCGTAACACCCGGGGTATCCAGTCTAAGTATGCTTGGCAGGTTGTATGTGCCACTTGCAAGTACAATCTCATCGCCCCAATTGGCGCTGTCGACAGCATTGACGAGAGACGAAGTGGAAGACACATTCCAGATTGCAGCGCAAACCGGCGGTACGCAGACCATGGAAATTAACGATATCGAGATCGCAATAGATCGAATAGACAACATTTGGCCTCTCTTTTCCGGTTTAGCACTTTCTACTGAAATGTACTTCTTTTAATATAACTACCATGCGCATTTACAAATCATTTTTAGCCGTATGACAGAACAATTGTCTTTGTGTGTACAGGGAGGGAAATGTTGATTTTTTAAAACTAATAGTCAACGGATTTATTGATTGATGGTTTTCTTAATCTGAGGGGGTGAATTTGCTCTCTCGGGTAAATCAACCGTTGCTGCAACCGACTTTTGTCTCGTAACGACTTGGAGTGTTTGTAATATGTTCCGCATGAGACTCAATGACCATTCAATTGTGTTTCTTCCAATGCCTGTGTTCCTATTCATCATGTTAGCGACCTTGCTATATTCAAGGCTACCAACATGTGATACCGAGCAAACATTAGTATCTTCTTCAAGTCAGATGCAACCCTCAAATGGAGACTGTGCGGAGTCAATATCAATATGCTTAAGTCGGCTAGATTCAATGATCTCTTCTTTAAGACTTCGATCGCTATCGTATTGGCTCTACACTCGTTAATATCAGCAGCTGTTCTTCAAGGCGATGAGCCGGATTCCTCGACAAAGCATCACAGTACGTCGATAAAACTTAGGCATCACTTCATTGCTCAAGACTTACCGGGAGACACAACGTGGGGTTACGGTACACCAGGACTAGCTGACTTTGACCGAGACGGATTCCTCGACTATGCCCTATGTGTCCGAGGAGACAATATTTACTGGTTTGAATATCAGGAACCCGATCGTTGGGTCCGTCATGTTCTTGGTGCACTGGCATTCCGAGTCCTGGGTGCGACTACCATGGATGTCGACGGAGACGGTTGGACAGATCTGATTACCGGTGGTTACTGGTATCGAAATTCTCAGAACCCTAAATCGATTCCCTTCGAGCGTTATCTCTATGACGATTCGATTGATGAAACTAGCTCCGTCCACGATATGGTCTCAGCTGATATTGACGGAGACGGACGTCAAGATGTTGTGATGCTTGGTGATGGTGTAGGTTGTTTTTGGTACAAGATTCCAAAGGGCGCCGGTTCTCAAGGTGCTTGGACCCGGACTTTGGTTACGATGACCGTCTTAAAAACCGAGGCCAATAAGCTTGCTGGAACTCATTCAGGCTTCTTTCCAAGAGGTGTGGCTGATCTCGATAAGGATGGGGATCCAGATATCGTGCTGCCGGACCGTTGGATGGAAAATAGAGATCAAGGAATGAATTGGACCCCCCACCCATTGCCTTTTGGTAAGAGAGGACCTTATGGACTTTCTTGCAGAAGCTGGATCACCGATCTTGATGGTGATGGTGACCAGGACATCGTTATGACAGACTGCGATCAGAGTGAGTCCCGTGCGGCGTGGCTCGAAAGTAACGGATCGAAACCCCCCTCTTTCACTTGTCACTTTCTGCCCACAGACGCACCGGGAAAAAGAGGGTCCTTTCATTCCCTTGCCGTAGCCGATTTCGATGGCGACAACGACCTCGACATTTTCACTGTAGAACAAGAGGATCCAACACTCCTTCCTGTGGGAGCTTCTCCTCGATGGTATGTGTGGGAGAACTCTGGTTCCAAAAAACCTCAGTTTCAGGAGCGAGTTGTCTTTGATGGACGTCTGGGAGGGCATGACGCGCTTCTTGGGGACGTTGACGGCGACGGTGACTTAGACATTTGCTCTAAAGTCTGGAGTCGTTGGCCAAACAGTTCCAATGGCGGAGTGGAGCACGTTGAGTTTCTTGAGAATCTCGCAAAATAAATGGATCGGATAGTGCAGACCGCTCCACAGTCTTTAAAATACGGCTTGAATCTTGTCACGAGTTTTTTTGTCCGATTGTTTCGAAATTGAAAACGAGGAGTACTGTTTCTAATCTTTCTTCCACTGCAATCTTGTTTAGTCTGACCGAACAATACCGTGCGACTCAAAATAGGTCTTGTCGATCACCAGCCTCGTTGTAATATCCATCGGATATGTTCAAGCGGATCTAAAAAGCATGTCTCTGATGTAAGTCGACTGGTACAATCTTGTCTATTCAGCTCTCAGTTTGCCAAAGAGCCTGAACAAGCAGTAGGTGCTCACTAAGGCAATTGCCCCAAGTACACTGGCTTGAACGGTGTTGCTGTATACGATGCCGCCGATTGTGAAGAGCGAGCAATAGATGGCAACACATCCGAGGAACACACACAAAATCTGCACAGGCATTTCCCAGGCCTGGCCATGGATTTTCTCGTCGATCATGTCGCCGTCGACTCGTGCAGCGGCTACTACCTTGGCCCAGCCCGGTCCTCCTGGATGACAACGACGGAAGAAGCTTCGCAAGGTCTCATCGCTTTCAGGACCAGTAACAAACGTCCCCACAAGCCAGGCAACAGTCGTGGCAGCCACGCCGATCAATAGCTTTATGGTGAATCCATCGAGAGGTCCCCAAGCCATGGCACTGTCTTCGACAAACAAAACGAGCCAGAAGGCCAACAAGGCAGAGACGATCATCGCGAAAATCTCCGACCAGGCATTGATTCGCCACCAGAACCATCGCAAAAGATAGATGGCACCCGAACCTGCCCCAGATAGCAGCAAAATATTAAAGGCCTCTGTTGCGCTGGTAAGTACCAGCGAAAGGAATCCCGCCAAAATCATCAGCGTGACTGTGCTAATGCGTCCTTTGAGGACCAGGTCTTTCTCACTGGCAGCCGGATTGATGAACCGCTTGAAAAAATCGTTCACCACATAGGATGAACCCCAGTTGAGATGCGTGCCGATGGTAGACATGTAGGCGGCGATGATCGAGGCGATCACGATGCCCAGAAATCCAGGGCTCAGCTTAGAGATCATTGCCGGATACGCGATGTCCTGGGCGATCACTGATTCGTTGACGTGGGGGAAAGCTGACTGGATATCGGAAAGTTGAGGAAAGCAGACCAGCGATGCAAGTGCGACCACGATCCATGGCCAAGGACGTAAAGCGTAGTGGGCAAAGTTGAAAAGCAGCGTAGCCCCGATTGCGTTCTTCTCGTCTTTGGCCGCCAACATGCGTTGGGCAATATAACCCCCACCACCTGGTTCGGCGCCAGGATACCAGACCGACCACCACTGGACGGCAACCGGAATAAACAACAACGGCACCCACTGTCCGGGATCGGAAAAATCGGGCAGTATTTTGGTATTGTCAATGACGTTGGCTTCGTGCAGGAGGTCGGTCATGGAATAGTTGCTGACAAATACTGCCACTTGATCGCTTGCAAGTGTGCCGGCTTTAACAGCCCGCTCAGCTGCCGACTTCCCGGCCTCCCCCAAGGCCACCACGGCGGCATAAACGGCTCCGAACATGGCGATGCCATACTGGAAAAAGTCCGCCCAAATACATCCCTTAAGTCCGCCAAGTGTGGCATAAATCACTACGCCGAGCGATCCATATAGTACGCATTCCCATTTCTCGATGCCGAACATGAGCGACCCATATTTGATTATGGCCAAGGTAACCGACGCCATGATCAGGACATTGAAGAAAACACCTAGATAAATTGACCGAAACCCACGCAGAAACGACGCTGGCTTGCCACCATAGCGGAGTTCATAGAACTCAAGGTCGGTCATTACATTGCTACGTCGCCACAACTTGGCGTAGATGAACACGGTGACCATGCCGGTGATAAGAAACGCCCACCAAGCCCAGTTTTTGGAGACTCCGTTTTCGCGAACCATGCCTGTAACCAGATTGAGTGTATCCGCAGAGAAGGTGCAGGCTACCATCGAGATGCCCAACAGCCACCAGGGCATTCCGCGTCCTCCCAGGAAGAACTCAGCAGAACTCTCGCCCGCAGAGCGCGAAGCCACAATGCCGATCCCGATCACAACAGCGAAAAATGCCGCGATGATCGCATAGTCGATTGCATGGAGCTGCATTGCACAACTTGCGGCGGGGGTGGCGCTGATTGAAAGATCCAGGATACAAGCCTTCCTGATTGGTATTACTTAGAGATGGGTTAAAATGTGCTTATTCCAGGTGGGACTCACTATGACTTGTATCTAGGGCTAGCTGATTTACTCCCTCGCTCTGCCATTGCAGCGAAAAGTTGCTATTCTTAGCGTTTGATCCGCAAGGTCTTTTGCCATCGGAGCTTAAAACCCTTGCGGCTGAGTCGATTTTGAGCCCCCGAATTTCTGCCCACGGTGACCGGATGTACCGCAGAGAGCAGCCCCAGCAATTGGAGTTCCCCGACTTTTATCTCCCCTTCAGTGGCCAGCTTGATCCCGAGAATCGTTGGGTTCAACTGGCGCGGCTGGTGCCGTGGGAACTGGCCGAGAAGATTTACCACGAAGGATTGTGTGAAGACTTCGGCCAGCCGATCGTGCCCGCGCGTACTTGCAGTTCTTCATCGGCCTGGAAGAGTTTACGCCGGACAAGCCGTTCGACGCGTCACTGATGGTGGACTTCCGGAAGCGGTTTGGTGAAACGGGAATCCAACGGATCAACGAGGCGATGGTCTTGGCGTCGTTTCCAGAGTCTCCAGCAGAGCCGACCATGCCGCCTGACGACGAAGAGGACCCACCGACCGCCAAGCAGTCGCCCAGCAACCGCGGCACGTTGATCGCCGACGCCACCTGCGCGCCGGCCGATATTCGTTATCCCACAGACGTGAGTCTACTGAACGAAGCCCGCGAGAAGACCGACGCGCTCATCGACACGTTGCAAGCGCCTCTCGTGGGCACCGAGCCACGTCCGCGGACCTACCGCGTGAAAGCGCGCAAACAGTTCGTTGTTTTTGTGAAGCGAAAAAAGCCTGGGCGCAACAAGATTCGTAAGGCGAATCGGCAGCAACTCGGCTATTTGAAGCGGAACCTGCAAGCGATCGACCGTTTACTGGACCACCCCGACGCCTTGCCACTGACGCAACTGTTGCGTCGTGACTACAAGAACTTACTGGTCTGCCGTGAACTCTACCGTCAGCAGCAACAGATGTACGAGACCAAGACCCAACGCGTCGACGATCGGATTGTGAGCATCACCCAACCGCACGTCCGTCCGATCAAACGGGGCAAGGCGGGTTGCGACACGGAGTTCGGCGCCAAGTTGTCGGTGAGCATCGTGAATGGTTTTTCGTTGGTCGATCGGCTCTGTTGGGACAACTACAATGAAGGGGGTGATCTCATCGGACAGATCGAAACCTATCGCCAGCGCGTCGGCTGCTATCCCGAGTCGGTGCATGTCGACAAGATTTATCGCACCCGTGAGAATCGAGCGTTTTGCAAACAACATGGGATTCGCATCAGTGGCCCGCCGTTAGGGCGCAAGCCAAAACAGATTTCGGCGGCTGACAAGAGACAAGCGGCAGCCGACGAGGCGATTCGCAACCAAGTGGAAGGCAAGTTTGGTCAAGGCAAGCGTCGGTTTGGCTTGGGCCGCATCATGGCCAAGTTGGCCAGCACTTCGGCAGCGCAGATTGCACTGAGCTTCTTGGCCATGAACCTCGAACGGGCCTGGAGGCTACTGTTTTTTTCGCTGGTTTGGCTCAGTCGTGTCTGGCCGCTGCTGCGAATCGACCGAGGTTGGCACCAAGCAAGATGCCAATGAGATCCGCGGCCCAAACTTCCAGCCACGCCAGCGAAGCATCAACGATATCAGGGTGACTAAATCAGCAAGCCCTATCTAATAGCACTCAATCGAACTATTCTAGCGAGTCGGTAATCCAGGGCACATTATTACCGGCTGTTACTTGGATTTGCGCCGTAATCAGACATGCGATGAACGCTTTTCTCGATGACAGGGCTTCTCTTCAGCTAGGCTGTAACTACAAAGTAGCCCACGATGTCAGATTCAGTTTTAGGTTGTTTACCATATTGGTAAGAGAAGTATTGTGCGACGGAATGAATCCGAAAGAACCTTTGTTCAGCACGGAATCCGATTCAGACTTTTCTCCCTCAAAGCAGTTGTAGATTTTGCGAGGGGAAGACAAAGGTGTATATCAAGAATCTAGCGATGACAAAACTTCAAATGCGACTCATTTAGTCTTTAAAGCCTCTCTATATTCGGGCCGACAAATTTCGAGCAAACTACTAGTTTTATAGTGCCAAACTGAAGTCGGAGCGACTTGGGTTGTGATAGCAGGATTTTCACAACATGTTGCATATAAAGTTTTACCCATCATTTCCAAAAGCAGGTGAGTGCAACTTTAAAGCATTATATCATCCAGTTCCCAGCCTTGCCGATATTCGCGCGTCCAGAGGGCCTGAGCTTCAGTGTCTCCAATAATATGGCCATTTTGCGAGTTGGTCTCAATCGGACGTCCGACACGATGTGAGATATTGCCAAGGTGGCAGAGTAGGCTGCTCTTGTGCCCTTCTTCAATGTCTGCAGTTGGGCGATCACCGCTACGAATGCAACTCAGAAAATTCGAATAGTGGTCTGAATCATGACATTTTCCATGGAATTTTCCAACTTGATTGTTCTGAAGATCGAATATCGTATACCCAGAGCTATCCAAGAGCATGGTGCCTTGGTCGCCGTGAAACGTAATACCAAATCGACTTCCACTTGGCCCATACGGAGACCAACTCAGACCTTCCCATGTAATCATCCGTTTACCAAAGCTATATGTTACTAGCTGAGTGTCCGGGGTTTGCTGGTCATCGTCGTAGCGAATCCTTCCACCGGTAGAGGAGACCTGTGTGGGGTAGTCGACACCCAATCCCCAACGGGCAACGTCGATAAAATGGACACCATTATTACCGAGCTCGCCATTACCCCAATGCCAATTCCAATGCCAATTGTAATGAACAAGATTGTCCATGTAAGGCCGCTCAGGAGCCGGCCCCTGCCAAAGAAGGAAATCCAGTTCCTTGGGGGGAGTTG
Source organism: Bythopirellula goksoeyrii (assembly GCF_008065115.1). NCBI lineage: Bacteria > Pseudomonadati > Planctomycetota > Planctomycetia > Pirellulales > Lacipirellulaceae > Bythopirellula > Bythopirellula goksoeyrii. The sequence continues at coordinate 4,317,033 of NZ_CP042913.1, forward strand.
TAACTTTTCCGATACCAATCGATTCACGTCGGTTATTATACCAAGTTCGTGCAAGCAATACGTTTCCGATCACGCCGGCATGAAGCTTGCTTACGGCTTCTATGTAAAAAGGACATGACCGGCGTTGATTTCCCATATGTACCACGCGATCGTGCTTTTGAGCTTCCAAGACCATCATCTCCCCTTCCTCTGCTGTCTGACTGCATGGTTTTTCGACATAGACATGCTTGCCAGCGGCACAAGAAAGAATCGTTGCCGCAGAATGCCAATGGTTTGGCATCGCGATGGTGACGGCATCGACCGTTTTGTCATCGAGAATCTTGCGAAAGTCAGCAACGCCCTTTGGCTTGCGTTTTTGGTTTTTGGCTACAACTTCGATACAGCGCGGGATTACACGCTCATCGACATCACATACATAGGCTATCTCAACACCAGGCAGTTGCGATATGTCGCTAGCATGATTTAACCCTCGGTTGTTCAAGCCCAATACTGCCAAAATTATCGTATCGTTGGCACTAACAAATTCACCAGCGGGACTGGAGTTTTTTAGGAGTCCTACGGTTGACCCAGCGACGAGACTGGACTTCAAAAAATGTCGACGATGAATAGGCAATGACATGGTAGCGTTCCGGAGTGTAATTGATTGATATAACTTTCTGCTTTGCAGGCAGCTCAAAAGGGCTTTGTGTTGCGCCTGAATAGCAGTTCGTTGGCTACTGCTTGATGCACAGTATTGCAATGACCTTCATCTCCTCAGTGTCCACCCCAAGTTGAGGATTTCTGAGGCGAGGCTTAAAGTAATTGGCAGAGACAAAAGAATCATAAGTAAAACTGATTTCACTCTGCCTATTTCAATATAGTATTTCGAGTTGGGTATTGTAGGGGTTGGCAATCGCTCATCAAGTCAATATCAACTTTTGTTAAACCACATTCTTGACAGACACTACCCTTGACCCGCTTAGTTCTAGTGCCGATAGAAAGTGATAAGAGTGGAACCCACTGAGCAAGCCTCATGATCCAAAATCACTAAGGGATGGCATCGGAGAAGTAGTTAATCTTGCCAGAGAACTTTTATTGACCTTGTCCGCGTGCTCTAGAGTCAACTATTTCTGAGATGCACTGGTGAATAGATTTCCATTCCGACGACGGTTTCAAGTGGGTGGAAGATTAAAAAGCTGAAGTATTCTGATTCAGACAAAGCAGATGAATTGAAGCACAACATCGCATCTTAGTGCGGCGATGATTCCTTATGATTGAATTACACGACATTTGGTTGAATTGATACCTGCTCCCTTTTCTTCGGTTGTTGTGAATCCCTTGAAAGGGACTTCTCAAGAAACGGAAAAAGTTCGCGCCGCCTCAAGGCATCTGGTTGGACACCGTATTCACATATCTCGTAGGCTTCGATAAACTCAATTGTGTTGCCGTTCTCTTTACCGAACGCTTCAACTAATTCCGAGCGAAAGTGGTCCGCTCTCGGTCGTATTTTCCTTGTATACCAATCTCGTAACCATACCAATCGCTCTTGATCATCATCTGGCACAGTTTCAAGTGTGCCCTCTTCATAAGGCAACCATTCGAAGACCTGGGAATGTTGACAGGCAAGCATCTTGACAATTACATCTACATAATCAGCAATATCTAGAACTACATCTGCACGGTGCCTAACAGGCCGAGTAAACAAATCAGGCATGTAAGCATACACTGGGGGTTGAGTGAGAGCTGGCAACTCAGGCAGTATTCTGGGGACAGTAACTAAATAAGAGGCATCTTGAATCGCCTGACCCACTGCACGGTGATCAGGATGATAGTCACATGTGCGATGGGTCAATACCAAATCTGGCCTGAACATGCGAATTTCTCGAATGATCCGATGTCGTACTTCTAGAGAGGCCTGTAGTTGCCCATCTGGAAAGTGCAACGTTTCATATTCTGCACCAATAACCTTACCAGCGTTGGAAGATTCGAAACGTCGCAATGTGATAAGATCACTAGCGTTACGTTCGAAATGTCCGGCTGCACCATCGGTTACGGAGAGCATTTTGACAGGTCGTTCATGCTCACGATAAATGGTAGCTAATCCACCTGCATGGTATTCAGCGTCGTCTGGATGGGCGGCAATTATAAGTAGCTTCGGACCTCCTGCAGGCATTGTTAACCCCATACTCTGTTCGGTATCAAGAATTCGAGATTTAGAAATGAATCAAAACTACAAAAAGGTTAAACTAACCAGCTGTTAATGTTATCCTCCGTTTTAAAGCGAATCAAGTTCCTATCCTGGAACAACAAAGTTACTTTGCTTTCGCAATTTCATTTTCATGTTTGCTAATAGCAACTCCTTGCCTTTTGAGTGATACAGTGTTACTAGTGCAGAAGGATTCAAATAAGACAATTGGTTTCCTTTTAGCCCTGAAAGACCTAATAACAATCCTTCTGTCAAATGCAATCTGCTGTTGAGGTAGACCTCAGTAGTTGGATAGCTTTAGGGGTTGTTTAAGGTGCAGCTACCCTGAAAAAAACCTTCCCAGATCCTGTACGGCCGCTCAGTTTAGTTTTTGGGTAGTGTAGGTTTCGGAATTCCTATTTCAGTCCTACTTTTTCTTTGTCAGGTTCGGTTGTTCGCATACCTTTGACTTTAAGTTTCCCTCGCCATAGCCTTGAGCAGGTGAGCGGTAACCACGTCCCTGTTAAATTCGCTCGTAGCAGTAGAAGCGGAAGTAGGTCGCCTGGCTATCTTCCGCCTCGCAGCCATCGCCATAATACTTCAGATAACCTTCTTCGTACTTCAAGCTTCTCCGTGCGTTTCTACGAATACGTTGTCGAGTGCGCTCCCCCCGTTCTCCATGCTGATGGCCACTACCTACTTCTCTAAGCGACCTGTGAACGCGGTGGCCGTAAACTGGCTTCCCCGATCCGTGTTGAATATCTCCGGACATCGCCGGGTGATCGTCTCGCTCAAGGTTTCGTTGCAGAATGTCCCTTCCAAGGCATTGGAAAGTCACTAACTCAGCGCATAACGGTTGTACCAATCTATCACCGCTACCAGATACAGAAAGCCGTGACGCAGGAGAAGGTGCGGGATGTCGCACGCCCACATCTGATTGGCCGATCGACAGTCAGGCCCCGCTGTAAATACAGGTAAATCTTGCGTCCAGCATCAGACTAGGTAATACGCTTTTTCGATATATCGCCTCGATCCCCATCCGCCGCGCGAGACGCTGGATCCGAATGCGATTGGGTCCCAACCACTTAGCCAACTAGCGTCTGTCGTAGAACAGTGCCTTGAGGCACCGCTTGTCGATCAAGCGCATCAGCGCCAGATTCGCAGGCGATTCCCCCTGGGATTGATAGTGCCACGTGCTCCGTGGCAAACCTATCAGCTCGCACTGATGGGCAATGCTCAACACGGGATGCTCCGGTATGATCCACTTTCCTAACTCCTCAGTCGAGTTGGGCAGCTCTTTAGCCACTCGTGTCTTTTATCATTACTTCCATCTTCAATCGGCCTATCTGCTCATAGAGTTTTTCTTTTCCGGAACCTAATTCGTCTTGCCACCAACGGCGATCGGCAAACAGTTTTGGAGCACTCCGTAAAAGCTGCTTCTTCCAAGCGGTCACCTGACTGGAAAAGACCGCAAGCTTCGCCGCCAACTGGGCCGTCGTCTGATCTCCTCGGGCGGCTGATCACGCCACTTTGGCCTTGAAAGAGGTGCTGAATACGCGTCGTATCCTGGACGAAACTGGCTATCCTGATAGGCGTATCCCTCAGATTTTACACCTTATCAAGCTGTCCAGGTTTTGGGGTCCAGCTCACAAAGTTACTCGGCGAGATAGATTGCTTAAGATTAGATTTCTGATAAAGAAATACGAATACAATCATTGTTTCTTTGCAGAGGAATCGTCGATTTGACTGAGCGATACTCGATTACCTTGTGCTTGGCTGCGTCGGTGGTTCAGTTCTAATTCTGCGAAGTTTACCTGCGCGACGATCTGCAACGCACTTTGATTCCTTACTGCACTCACTTGAATTCGGCATACCAGTCCGCCCCATGACCCATATGTTAAGGCCCTTGCGGGATACCGTAGTATACTATTATAGCCTGTCGCATTAAAATGACGTTAAATCGGGGCGTGGCGCAGTCTGGCTAGCGCGGCTACGTTCGGGACGATGAAGTTGCAGGTTCAAATCCTGTCGCCCCGACTTCACTACATTTACGGTCGATCTTGCACTACATAGGACGATTTGTCGACCCGTTGTCAATATTGGGTGTAAGTCTTATGTAGTCATTTCAAAAAGGACTTAGCAAACAATTCTGGGCCAAGAAATGTAGTGATGCTCAACGTTCGGGCCGCAGAGGTCTCAAGTTCAAATGTTCTCAGCTTCAGATGGAATCGAGCTCGCAAACAAAACAGTTGTCGTTATCGTGAATTAGATAGGTGGCATTTAGATCCTCTTCTTGATCGTGCCTCACTATTGACTCGGCTTGCACAATCATTCAATTCATTTCCGACTTCAATGCCGCTGGAATGTCACGGATCTGTCACGAGCAGAAAGCTTGACTTGACAATAGTCTGTCGATTGTCAAATTGATTGGCCTTCGATTCATCTGAATTCTCCTCGATTTCTGCTCACACAACACGCTCTGAACAACCTACATTGACTTTGCAAGAAATAACAAAACTCAACAATGCTCGCCAAAGAATAACAACACTTGCAAGACCTCAAAGGAGTAAGTAAGCTGCTAAATTATCGGCAAAGCAAGTGTTTTTCCAAGATGACGGGAGCAGCCTCATAACCTCCAGGTCGTTGGTTCGAATCCGGCTCCCGTTGCAAATCGCGCAGAGCTTTGCGCTAGCTATTCTGAAAGTGCTTGAGCGCAAACGCAATGGAAGAAGTCATCAATAAACCACGTGATCTACTACACCATTGGACTGTCTGATTTCGCAAAACCACGATTCGTTCTTTTGCTTCTTGTTCCCCCCCTGCCCTCTTCCAAAAAAACAATTCCAATCGTTTGGCCCCGATATTCGGTTTACTTCACTAACCAAGTTACACCCACATTCTACCCACTATGCGTTCGAGATGTTGTATTCATTCGAGTTATGTCAAATCAGCTCAATACTTGATCGTCACAACTTTTTTGGTAATATCAAGTTGCGTTTAGTTTACTGGTGCGTCCGAATAGTTCACACCGTAGAGGTCACAAGTTCGAATCTTGTGTCGCCCATTTGACGTAACTATAGCCGAATCAAAGCTTTGTGATACCTCACGACGTTCGTGAGTGCGGCACCTAATTCGCGAAACTTCGAGTAGTCGTACTCGGAGAGTTTGCAATAAGGAGCCAACGAATGCACAAGCGAGTACCCACGTATCGGAATCACAAGGCCAGTGGCCAGGCGATCGTTGAGATCAACGGTCGCCATTTCTATCTCGGCAAGTACGATTCTCCCGAGAGCCACGAAGCGTATCGGCGTAAGATCGCTGCCTATCTTTCTCAGCAGGAACTCGACGATACCCCCCTGCCCTCTCTACGCATCGATCGACTCATTCTGAAGTACTTTAAGTTTGCCAAGACCTACTATGTACGGAATGGCAAACAGACCGAGGAGATTGTTGCCCTGAGGATAGCCCTCAAGCGACTCCGCAAGATGTACGGGAGTACCGAGGCAGCCAAGTTCGGCCCGAAGGCGTTCAAGACCTTCCGAGAGTCGATGATCCAGGAGGGTCTATCACGCAAGTATATCAATGACACGACGGGGCGGATCAAGCGGATGTTCAAGTGGGGGGTGGCAGAGGAACTAATCCCGCCAGCAGTCTTTCAGGCACTTACCGCGGTGCCTGGACTACGCAAGGGAAGAAGCGGTGCCAAGGAGACGGAGAAGATCCTCCCCGTCCCTGACGATGTCGTCGATGCCACCCTGCCCTTCCTGACGGAGGTCGTCGCTGACATGGTCAGGCTCCAAAGGCTGGCGGGCATGCGACCGGCGGAGGTCTGTATCCTGCGTCCCAGTGACATTGATCGCTCGGGTGAAGTCTGGACCTACGTTCCCCAGTGGCACAAGACAGAGCATGCCGACAAAGAACGGCTGATTCCCCTGGGACCTAAATGCCAGGAGATTCTACAGAAGTATCTGGATCGGAATCCCGACGACTATTGTTTCCGTCCTTGTGATTCTGAGCGGCAGCGGAGGGCAGAACGACATGCTAATCGGCAGACCCCACTCCAATATGGCAATCGCCCCGGCACCAGCGTCACCACACTGCCCAAGCGGACAGCCGGTGAGAAATACAATACAGCCAGCTACCGGAGGGCGATTCAGCGGGCGTGTGATAAGGCGTTTCCCCATCCTACTCTCCTCAAGAAACGCACGTTAGAATTGACTGCTCAAGAATGCAATGAGTTGCAAGAGTGGCGGTCGGAACATCGGTGGGCACCGAATCGACTCCGGCATTCCGCGGCTACGGAGATCCGCAGGAAGTTTGGATTGGAGGCTGCCCAGGTGGTACTTGGGCACTCGGCGGCGAACGTCACCCAGATCTATGCGGAGAAGGATTTTGCGTTGGCGGTGCGGGTGGCGCGGGAAGTTGGGTAGGTGGAATGGCAGATTATTTCTTAGTCGCTTTGGTGAGTAACAGAGGTATCCAAACTCATGGGTAAGAAGAAGCGGAAAAAAAGCAACGGTAATAATGATACCCAGCTCAATGCTTATCTTCAGGAGTTGGCCGACTCGCTGATTTGGATTGAGTCGTTGCTCAAGCCTATCGTTACGACGACCAAGGAGTTGTTGAATAATCAAAGCAAGTTCAACTTCACGTTTGTCTTTGAAGAACATTCTGGCGAGTTAGCCAGCATCGAAACAGCTTCTTCAAACAACGTAACCCCCGAAATGGTGGAAGACTTTCATTCTATTTGTATCGATCTTGGTGAGACTCTATCTGAATGGCTCAAAAAACTACCTGAGCGAATCCACGCATTAGATCTGTCGCTAGTTCAAATGCCAGGTGACATCCATAAGATGCTAACTGATGTGCGGGGTCACAATTGGCGGCCCTATGTCCGAAGATACCTGATCTTGCCTCTCGCCTATTGGCCTGCTATCCCGTCGCGCGAACAATGGCAAATAAACTCTAGTAAGTTTCCTGTCAGACCTTCGATCCCAACGCGACTTGATAAGTATCTGGAACTCACGAGCGAGAAGGATCCTTCAGAGGAATGGCAAGCCCTTTGTCAGCGGATTCGCTCGTTCATCGACGACATTCGGGTCATCGCACTTGAATTGAATTCAGAGGCAATACTAGAACCCGATGGGCCAGTGGGGATTAGGCTATGGCGATGGAAAGGTCAGACAGCAAATAGGCCAATGACAGAGACACAAGATAGGCTCGCTAGGTATCTGTGGAAAAAACGGAACAACCGCGTTTCCATCTCTACTTTGATAGGCAAGGACCGATTGTTCGAGAAAGTAGAGGATGACACGGTGAGACGCCATGGCTCAAATATTTCCACCTACTTCATGAACGAAGGTTTTCCCATCGCCGTTGAAACTGCCGATGGCGATCTGTGGTTAACTATTAACAAGCCGGAAGAATAATTCCGCCCAGCTTCCGTGGGACTTCCGCGACTATTGCTATCTTCTGCAAGTGACATCTTAAACAGTCACTTTACTGCAGAGGATAGAAATGGTTGCGAAACATGAGAAGCTCTTGGCTGGTCCGATCGCCGTCGAGAAAGTCACCGGCGAACGGCCCCACTACTCCACTTATTTCCGCTGGACCCACTATGGCATCCGGCTTCCCAATGGCAAACGAATTCGACTCGAGTTCGTGAAAGCGGGTTCTAAGCGGCTCACCTCGGTGAGTGCCGTTCGGCGGTTCTTCAATGCCACGACCGCGGCTGTCGGCGAGTCCCAGATCCTGCTGGAGAATGTCGACGAAGATCTTGCCAAGGAGGGCTTTGATCTGAAGTAGTCCAATTTGCCTTTCAGAGGAAGGGGGCAGCACAAGCGCTAACTAAGAAGACGAACTATCTGGCCTACCTATCAAAAACAATAAGACTGGCACCGAGCAGGGCGCCAGTCTTATCCAACCAAAGAAAGTTGTTTCCTATGTCAAATTCTAATTCAAAACCGAAGTCCGAACAATCCGTCCTGGACCCATTCGATCCAGCCACTTTAAGGCTATCGCAAGATTATGCATCTACGATTGGAGTGAAGAAAGTCCTCACCAACATTTCTTGCCGGAAGCCCAACCGCCAAGAGTTTGTGCGTGTTCGAGCTGGGGAAGATTGGCGAGTAGATACTGCTACCTTCGAGGACAACATCGGGCGAGAGACCTATCTGGTCGCCCATGACCTGATCCCGGAATTGGCCCAAGAGGTAAAGCCAGTCTGTCTCCGCCTGGCAATCAACAAGCAGGGAGATGTTTTCTTGTGGCCGGTCAAGTTACCAGGTGCAGACGGTCGCACCAACTTGTGGCACCAATCCGCAGTCGATGCCTCGCACCTCGCAGAGAAACGATGGCTCCGAATTACCGCGAACATGGCCGCAGGGATGTACGACGTGTTCGAGGCCACGGGCGACTTGAAGGAACCGACCTGGCCGGAAATTACATTCCGCGATGTCCTGGCATTGACGTTCAAGAATCGCCGCATCGATTCCTACGAGCACCCCATCTTAAAGTCTTTACGGGGAGAGCTCTGATGCTCGATACCTTCCGCGAAGTCTGGTTGTGCGATTTTGAATTCCAAGCCGATCCTGGGGAACGTCCCAAGGTGCATTGCCTGGTGGCGCATGAATTGTTGTCGGGGAAGCGGCTCCGCTTATGGGTGGATGAGCTGGGCCGCAACCCCCCATTTTCTACCGGGTCGGATGTATTGTTCGTCGCCTACTTTGCTTCCGCAGAGTTGGGCTGCTATTTGTCTCTGGGCTGGGAGATGCCTCAGAGACTTTTGGATCTCTTCGTTGAATTTCGTTGTCTCACCAATGGCCTACCGCTTCCAAGTGGAAATGGTTTGATAGGCGCCCTAGTCCACTTCGGTTTGGACAGTATCGCAGCCGCCACCAAGACGGAGATGCGAGACTTAGCTATCCGTGGTGGGCCATTTTCTGACATTGAGAAGTTGGCGCTCCTGGACTACTGCGAGACAGACGTTGTGGCCTTGGCTCAGTTGATACGGGTCATGGCCGACAAGATCGACTGGCCCCGCGCAGTGTTGCGTGGTCGCTACATGGCCGCCGTTGCCAAGATGGAGCACACCGGGACACCCATCGACACCGACATTCTAGGTCGCCTTCGCTCGAATTGGGGCAAGATTAAGAGTGAGTTGATCAGCCGAGTGGATTCCAAATTTGGGGTCTTCGAGGGCCAAACATTCAAGCGGGACTTGTTCGCCAAGTGGTTGGCTGAAAATAAAATCCCCTGGCCTCGCCTCCCTTCGGGCCAACTTGCTTTGGACAGCGACACTTTCCGCAGCATGTCCAAGATGTACCCTCAAGTAGCCCCCCTGCATGAGCTACGGCACACCCTTGGAGAGTTACGACTTGAATCACTCTCAGTTGGCGCTGACGGCAGGAATCGAACACTGCTGTCTCCTTTTAGTAGTCGGACAGGTCGCAACCAACCCAGCAATTCCAAATTTATCTTTGGCCCCTCCTGTTGGATGCGTGGTCTTATCAAGCCAACCTGGGGGAGAGCTGTTGCCTATGTCGATTGGTCTCAACAAGAGTTTGCCATTGCCGCAAAGTTGTCTGGTGATCTCGCCATGATGGAAGCGTACAGCTCTGGCGATCCCTACCTGGCCTTCGCAAAGCAGGCGGGAGCTGTGCCTTCCGATGCCTCAAAACAATCACACCCTCACCAGCGGGAGCAATTCAAGGTGTGCTCTCTCGCTGTGCAATACGGCATGGGGGAGGACTCACTGGCCGCGAAGTTGGGCAAGCCGTCCGTATATGGTCGTGAACTACTTCGCGCCCATAAGGAAACCTATCCCGATTTTTGGTCCTGGTCACAATCCGCAGTTGACCAAGCCATGCTGAACAATCGAGTCTGGACAGTGTTCGGGTGGGAGTTGCATATCGGTGCTGGTGAAACGAACCCGCGTAGCCTGGCTAACTTCCCCGTCCAAGCTAATGGGGCTGAGATGTTGCGCCTGGCCTGCTGCCTCGCCACGGAGATAGGCATTCGAGTTTGTGCTCCCGTTCATGATGCTTTGCTGGTGGAGGGAGCTGCTGACGAAATTCGCGACGTGGTTGTCGCCACACAAGATGCCATGAGGGAGGCAGGGAGGATCGTCCTCAGTGGGTTTGAGCTGCGAACCGATGCAGAGATTGTCGCTTGGCCGAATCGGTACATGGACCCCCGAGGACGCGCCCTATGGGATGAGCTGACGGGCATTTTGGAGGACGAGACCCTGGCCGTGCCGCGCAGGGTACCCCCTGCGCGCCTACCAGGGTGCCCCCTGCGCACCGACCACCCCGTGCAGTCTTATTAATAGTCTTATTAAAAGTCTTATTTATATATATAGGAGATACCTACCTTGGACGTTAATCGTTTCCGTCTTCAACTTGGAGACTTAGAGAAGATCAAACCGAAGAAAGCTCCCCGATCCACCAAGGGGAAGTTTCTCAAGGGGCCTGTACCGCTCTCCTGGTTAAAAGTTGCGGGCAACCTACCAGGTAAAACCTTGCATGTGTCCGTCTGCCTCTGGCACGCGTACGGAATTGAAAAACAGGACCGCTTTAAGTTCTCCTCGAAGTGGCACCGTTGGTTAGGTATCTCTCCCCGTGCATTGCGCGAATCCCTTCGCAGGTTAAGGGAAGCTGGCCTAATTCGTGTTGAGCGATACCCTGGCCGTGCTCCTGTTGTGACGATTCTCAGCGCAGGCGACGAAAAACAATGATTGGGTTGAACTTCCCTGAATAGAAGCTTCAGAGGTTGTTCGTATGAATATAGAGAAAGTTGAGTCATGAAGATACAGATGTGCAAGCTGGCCGACATCCGGCCTTACCACCGCAACCCCCGAGTCAACGACGAAGCTGTCGAGGCCGTTGCCAAGAGCCTCCGCGAGTTTGGCTTCCGCCAGCCTATTGTGGTGGACAGCGACAATGTGATCGTCGTGGGTCACACGCGCTGGAAGGCTGCAAAATTACTCGACCTGAATGAAGTCCCCGTGCATGTTGCTGCTGATCTCACAACTGAGCAAGCCCGAGCCTACAGGATTGCAGACAACCAGACGGCCACCATCGCTGACTGGGATCTAGACTTGTTGCCGACGGAATTACTCGAATTGCAGCAAGCCGACTTCGATCTCGACGTGTTGGGTTTCTCCCAAGACGAACTCACCAAGTTCATGGGTGACGAAGCGGCCGACGGACTTACCGACCCGGATGAGATCCCAGCACCCCCTGATGAAGCGATCACTCAGCCCGGGGACCTGTGGGTCTTGGGGGAGCACCGTCTCTTATGTGGCGACAGTAGTCTTCACCGAGCCGTCGACCGATTGCTCGATGGTGCCACGATTCAACTTGCAAATTGTGATCCGCCGTACAACGTGAAGGTGGAACCCAGGAGTAACAACGCCATCGCCGCCGGCAACTCCAGCCACCATCAAAAATTTGACCTGGCCCGGCACCCCGAGAAATCTATACCCACACAGAAAAAAATGCGAGCCAAGGACCGGCCGTTGATTAATGATTTCGTCAGTGATGTGGAGTTCGACATCTTGCTCGAAGCTTGGTTCGGCAACATCGCAAGAGTTCTGGAACCTGGTCGTGGTTTCTACATCTGGGGAGGTTATGCCAACTGCGGCAATTACCCCCCGGTCCTTGAGGCGACGGGACTCTACTTCAGTCAAGCGATCATCTGGGACAAACAGCATCCGGTCTTAACCAGAAAAGACTTCATGGGTGCTCACGAATGGTGTTTCTATGGTTGGCGTGAAGGAGCAGCCCATCAATACTTCGGACCCCACAATGCAACCGACCTCTGGCACGTAAAGAAGATCAATCCCAACGCGATGGTGCATTTAACCGAGAAACCTGTCGAGCTAGCCGTCCGTGCGATCCAGTATTCCAGTCGTCCTGGTGAAAACGTTCTCGATCTATTTGGTGGCAGTGGCTCAACCTTGATTGCCTGCGAACAAACAGGTCGCAAGGCCTATCTCATGGAACTCGACCCTCCGTACTGTGATGTAATTGTGCAGCGGTGGGAGCAGTTCACGGGGAAGAAGGCGGAGCGGGTGCCCGCGGAGTGAAACGTGTCCGACCTAGCTTTACCACATTACCGTCCACCGCGAACGATACCTGAAAGACTTATACATGCCAGCCGGCCTCAGTAAATACCTACGTATCAACATTCGCCGTCAGAGAGTGGCGGATCTGTATTTGCAGGGCTGGACCCAGCAGCAGATCGCGGTAGAAGTCGGGGTCCGCCAACCCACAGTTTCTACGGACTTGAAGCGTATTCAAATGCAATGGCGTGAGTCCGCCGTCCGCGACTTCGACCTGGCCCGCGAGGTCGAGATCCAGAAGATTGATCGCGTCGAACGCGAGTCCTGGGCGGCGTGGGAGCGTTCTAAGAAACCCTCCCAGACTGCGATCACCACGGACGAGACCCACCAACGCAAGACCCGTCGTCATGTGAAAAACCAGAACGGGGATCCACGCTACCTGGAACAAGTCAACAAGTGCATTGCCAGTCGTCGGGCCCTGTTGGGCCTCGACGCTCCCTCACGGATGGAGATTGAAACTGATGGAACCAATCCTGAGCAGAGAAGAGATCGCGTCGTTACCATCCTTGCTGCCCTACGCGACCGAAGAGGAACTCCAGATAATGGAGAACTATCTGGCGACAGTGAGCCCCGGCTCCTTTGCACAGATAGTCAGCCAGGGACGGTGGAAGCCGGCCAAGCACCTCGCCTACCTGGACCAGGCGATAGTTGATGCGATTGATCAGGCTGCCGAAGAAAAACTTGATGGCCTCGTCGTCTCGATGCCACCCCAGCATGGCAAGAGTATGCTCTGCAGCCACTACCTCCCTGCCTGGTACCTGGGGAAGTTCCCTGATCGGCGTGTCATTCTCACGAGCTACGAAGCCGACTTCGCGGCCAGCTGGGGACGAAAGGCTCGAGATCTCTTGGAGCTTCATGGCAGCCTGTTTGGCGTGCGAGTCAATCGTCGTTCCAGTGCCGCCAATCGCTGGGACCTCGAAGGTCGTGAAGGGGGCATGACGGCCGCCGGCGTAGGAGGACCCATCACCGGCAAAGGGGCCCATCTACTCATTGTCGATGATCCGATCAAGAACGACGAAGAGGCCCGCAGTTCCACCTTCCGGGAGAAACAGTGGCAGTGGTGGCAATCGGTGGCGACCACGCGGTTACGACCTGGCGCCCTGATGGTCGTCATTCAAACCCGTTGGCATCGTGACGATCTTACCGGCAGGATTCTCCACCAGGCCCGGGAGACGGGTGACCGCTGGAAGGTAGTAAAGTTCCCTGCCCTGGCCGAGGAACACGACATCCTCGGTAGAGCCCCCGGCGAAGCCCTCTGGCCCGAGGTGTTTACCCAGGAACGACTCGAGCAGGTGAAGGCGACCCATACCAATTACTACTGGTCATCGTTGTACCAGCAGAATCCCCAGGCCGAAGGAAGTGCCGAGTGGCCTGATGACTTCTTTAGCGCAGAAATCTGGTTCAACGAATGGCCAGCCACCTGGGACTGCAAAGTGGTGGCATTGGATCCCAGCAAAGGGGTCGAGTCCAAGTTCGGAGATTACTCTGCCTTCGTCATGCTGATGGTCAGCGACGGGGTTCTTTACGTGGATGCCGATCTGGCGGTACGTAATACCACGATCATTACTGAGACGGCGGTGGAGATTCAGTTGGCCTTCCGTCCCGATTGGTTCGGCGTAGAAGTGAACCAGTTTCAGGAACTCCTGGCCAGCGATTTACTGCGAAGAGGCCAGGAGCGAGGGATCATGATGCCCATCTATACGATCAACAACCAGGTCAACAAGCTGGTCCGGATTAGGCGTTTGACTCCGTATCTCAGCCGTCGCCAGATCCGTTTCAAAGGGGGTTCGGCCGGTGCCAAGTTGCTAGTGGAACAGTTGCGGGATTTTCCGAATGGAGCCCACGACGACGGCCCGGATGCCTTAGAGATGGCGTTGCGATTAGCTCGCCAATTGTTCCATGAAATCTCCTACCCCGAGCCCGAGTATGTGCGGATCGTGGCGGTCTAAATCTACCAAACTGGACCCAACATGCGTGAAATGGGTCCACATTCGCTTGCTTTTGAGCACCACCGGAGGTAGTCAGTTATGACCACTACCCCAATTGACGGTAATGTTGAGCAAATGATGGCAAACTATGCTAGCCGAGCAGCTGACGCGACAAAGATACTCATGAAGCGGGAGATCGCCACCGTGTTGGCCGAATTACGCCGTAAGGCGGCACGCTCCAAGAGTACTCGTATGAATCTCGTCATCTTCCGACTCGCCGCCTGTGGCGGCCTGCGGGCCTCTGAGATAGCCCAGTTGCAGCTGGGGGATGTGCGGTTGGAATTGCCCAGGCCCCACTTGCGGATTCGGGCCAGTGCGTCGAAGGGGGGGCGACCGCGGATGGTTCCGTTGTGGTGGGATCGGGGCACGTTTGATGATCTCGTGGCTTGGCGGGATGACCGGTTGGCAAGGGGTGCGAAGAAAGCTGATCCGTTCGTCTGTTCTTGGCGAACCGACCGGGAGAAAATGGTGTTCTCGCGACACACGCTTCGCAAACGGTTCCGCACCGCCTGCAAAGTACTCGGTCCGGAGCGGCTCAAGACACTCACCATCCACCATGGCCGCCACACGTTTATTAGCCATGCCTTGGCTGGGGGACGGACGTTGGCTGAGGTTCGCGATGCAGCCGGGCACTCGAATGTGAGTATCACGAGTATCTACTTGCACGTAGCGGTGGAGGAGGAGGGGCTGGGGAGTTTGTTTGGGTGAGGAGAATCGCCAGATTGTTCTGGAGTAATCCAGGCTGTGGTTCATGACGAGATACGCTCACCTAGCCACCGTGCTGTATCTAACAGCGGTCGTTTTCACCTCAGCGATTTAGCCCGAAAGCAAACAGCTGGCGGTTGATGCAACCTCGCCCATTTTGCAGGTCGCCAAACTGATGGAGGTCGTGACCCCGACTGAAGTTAACGGGCTGCCATTCGTGACCAATGACGGTTAGACATGGGCGCGCAAGCTAGAAAGTAGGGGTACCCAGTGAATCTCCGCTCCGTAAGCACTTTCGTGGATGCTCGCAACCCGCCCTGTTTGAGCGGCGCGACAAACTCTCGCAGCTTTGATTCACACACTTTCTTTGCCAATTTCTGCAAGTCGAGCGGTGTCCTGCCTAAAAGCACGTGCTGCCACTGCTCCGGCATCTCCTTGATTACTTGGACCACCGTCAACCGAGCGCGATTGTTCTTCGATAAGGTGGCCACCCGCTCGAGCGTTACCCGGTCACAATCGTAAAGTAACAAAATATTCTTGAATCGTTGCATTCTATTTCTCCAGCGAGGTCCAGGCGACAGGTCAGGGATTATCAGCGAGTCGCACGTTTCGGTGCGGAGTCCATAGCCGACGAAACCATTTCTCCGTTCCGATAATCACATAGGCGGCGACGCCTGTAAGCAAGATGCGCCACCAGGCGTCCCACCCAATCGGAGCACTATGAAACATATGATTCATAAACGGAACGTAGGTAAAGGCAAGTTGTAGTGCGACCATGCTGGTGACGCCGATCGCGATCCAACGGTTAGAAAAAAGCCCCAGTGCAAACATCGACTTGGTTAGCGATCGGCAGTTGAAGAGATAAAAAAGCTCCACCATGACAAACACATTGACGGCGACCGTTCGGGCCGCCGCGTCGCTGAAGCCTTGTCCAAGAGCCCATTCAAATGAGCCGAAGGCCCCAATCAGGAGGATCAGACCGACGATGCAGATTCGCACGATCAGCATACCATCAAGGATCGGTGTCTTCGGATCTCGCGGCGGGCGGCGCATAATGTCCAGCTCTTTCGGCTCGAATGCCAGCATCAAGCCCAGCAGAACCGCCGTCGTCATATTGATCCACAGAATCTGCACGGGCAACAACGGTAGGGTCACGCCGGCGAAAACGGCCGCGAGGATCACCAGCCCTTCTCCCAAATTCGTAGGCAGTGTCCAGACGATGAACTTCGTCAGGTTGTCGAACACGCCGCGCCCTTCTTCGACCGCGGCCTCGATCGTGGCGAAGTTGTCATCGGTGAGGATCATGTCGGCGGATTCTTTAGCAACCTCCGTGCCCCCGACACCCATCGCCACGCCGATATCGGCCTGCTTTAGGGCTGGTGCATCATTCACGCCGTCGCCGGTCATGGCGACTACATGTCCGTTGGCTTGCAACGCCCTGACTATCCTGAGTTTCTGTTCTGGCGTGGCACGTGCAAACACCGCGACACGGTCAGCGATGTCGATCAACTCCTGATCACTTTTCTCCGCCAGGTCGTGGCTGGTCATCACCAGAGGGGACCGTGCTGCGTCTGATGCCGCTCCATCCAAACCAAGCTTTTTGGCGATAGAGCGAGCGGTTACTGGATGGTCACCCGTGATCATCTTGACGCGGATACCTGCATTGTGACAGGCGCGCACCGCCTGGATTGCTTCCGGACGCGGTGGATCAATCATGCCTTGCAAACCCAGGAACGTGAGATTAGCGATGTCGCTATGTCCGATCGCAGTTGCTTCGGCAGGCATTTCTCCCTTCGCAAATGCCAGCACTCGCAGTCCCTCCGAGGCCATCTCTTCGAGGTCTGCATGAATAGCGGCTGCATCAAGCGCAACCGTGTGGCCACGAGGATCGAGCGCTGACTTGCATTTGGACAAGATAACCTCAACCGCTCCCTTTACGTAAACCAGTCGCGAAGAACCCGCTCCGCGATTGTGCAATGTCGCCATATATTGATGTTGGGATTCGAAAGGAATCGAATCGAGCCGCGGCCATTGCTGAGCGACTTGCCGTTCGTCGAGTCCAGTCTTCAGTGCGGACACGAGAAGCGCGCCCTCCGTGGGATCGCCATTGACGCTCCACCGGCCCTCCTTCTGCACAAGCGTCGAATCATTGCAGAGCAAGCCGGCCTGTAAGCATTCTTTAACAGAGGCATTATCGGCCGCATCACCTGCATCGGCGTTTGCCTTAATATGGCCGTCGGGATCGTAGCCGCTTCCGGTAACTTGGTACCGTCGTCCGGCGGAATAAATCTCTCGCACGGTCATCTGATTGACGGTCAACGTGCCTGTCTTGTCCGAACAAATCGTCGTTGTGCTGCCGAGTGTTTCGACGGCCGGCAACTTGCGGATGATCGCACGCCGTCGCGCCATTCGACCCACACCGATAGCCAAGGTAATTGTGACCGCAGCCGGTAAACCTTCCGGAATCGCGCCCACGGCAAACGCCACCGCCGCCATGAACATATCGAATGCCGATTCCCCTCGCAGGACCCCGACGCCAAACGTGATTCCCGCCAATACCAAGATCACGATGAGCAACAGGTGACTGAAGCGGGCGATCTTGCGAGTCAGTGGCGTCTGCATGATGTCGGCGGTCGAAACCATTTCACTGATTCGGCCCACTTCGGTTTTCCCGCCGGTGGCAAAAACGACGCCTCGCCCTTGCCCGAAAGTGACCAGTGTTGAGGAATACACGAGGTTGCACCTTTCCGCCAATGGAGTCACTGCTGGCAGGGGCTCTGGATTCTTCTGAACTGGAACCGATTCGCCGGTCAGAGTCGATTCGTCAACCTGAAGGTCGCGACAGCGAAACAGGCGAAGATCGGCCGGAATCTTATCGCCCGATTGCAGTACCACAATATCGCCAGGAACTAACTCTACGGAAGGAATCTTGTGTACCTCGCCACTTCGCAAGACGCTTGCCTCGGTGACCGTCATTTTCGCCAGGGCTTCCAATGCTTTAGCTGCCTTAGATTCCTGTAGAAAACCGATAATGGCGTTGACCAGAACGACGGCGAAGATCACCCCCGCATCGATCCATTCATGCAGCGCGGCAGTAATTCCTCCCGCCGCGACCAAAATGTAGATCAAGGGTTGATGGAACTGCAGCAGAAACGTGAGCAGAGGGCCACGACCGCGACGCACTGGTATTGCGTTGGGTCCAAACCGCTCCTGCCGAGCTTGGATCTCGAACAGTTCCAGCCCAGTTTTCGAATCGCTGTCCAGCAGCTTTACCACTTCATCTGCTGGTAGTTGGTGTAGATGTGTTTCTAAGGGAATCTCCATTTATCATGCCTGTCGCTTGTATTCAACCTGAAGTCATCACGGTGCCCTTGGTGGTGTATCCTGGGGTATACTAATCCACTGCGATCGGACACTTGAAATCATGCGGTTTCACAGCTAACACCGAACAGGGGATCTGAGGAAGCAATCGCTCCGCCGTATTGCCAGTGATAATTCCATCGATTCCACCCCGTGCCACAGTTGCCATCACCAGCAGCCCTACGTGATTCTCAGCAATCTCCCTTATGATGGCTGAATCTGCAGCATCAACGACAATCTCGATTCTCGCTGGACACCGCAGCCCGGAGGTATTAACCCGTGCAAGCTGTGCTTCCAGTTGCTTCGCTGCCTCGGCACGTGCTCGTGTACGAATTTCGAACGAGTCCCACGAAGGTCTTCCCATGCCAAGCTCAAGCACATGCAACACGTGCAACTGCGTTCCTCGTAATTCCGCCATCGATATGCCCAACTCCAAAGCGAGACCTGAGACTGGCGACAAGTCATCTGCGACAAGAATCGACGTTGCTTCCTGCTCAGCTCGCGGCTTACTAACCCAGACAGCACAGGGACATTTGCGAAGCAACTTCATACCGGTGCTGCCGAATAGTGCGTTTGCCGTAATTCCTCGTTGCCGCGTGCCAACGATCACTATGTCGCGCTCATGTTTCACAACTTGTCGAATCAGTTCGACCCAGCTCTTTCCTACTGTCAGTACGTAACTCGCTTTAATCCCTTCTCGCTTCGCCCGCTGTACAAGTGTGTTCAAGCGCTCTTCATACTCTCCGCTCAGCGACGACTCGACATCCCCACGTTCTTCGGCAACGAATCGTAGGTAATGAGGAATTTCAAGAGCAGTAAAGAATACCAACTGTGCGTTATTGTGCTTGGCGAGCCACAACCCATTTTCTATTGCGGTACTGGTTGCACTAGACATCTCATTGGCAACGATCTGCTCCTTATCTGCTAAATCGACTCCCACCAGTATGTTTTTGAATCGTTTCATGGTTAGACCTCCTTCATACGCATTATTTCGCTACGGGTAACGATCAATTGTGACTCGTAGCTGCTTCGGAGCCAAAGAAAAAATATGCAACCTACTGACTTATTAGGGGTTGAGTCACCTCGTTAATCATCGACACGAATAGGGCTAACAAAAGTGGAAGGCTTCAATGCTAGTACTGAACAATGGATACAGTTCAGAATCTGCTCAGCAGTATTACCCATTATTACGCCCGCAATACCAGAACTCGCAACCGTGCCCATCACAACGAGATCGACTTCTTGGTTGTGGACAAACTCTGAGATTACAGTAGAAGTTTCGCCCTTGAGTATATGGACGTTGCTGGCTCGGGCTGTGCTACCGTGCCGCTGCAGAAACTTGTCGAGCAACCTCTTGGCCTGGTCGCTGCTGTTTTGTGTCAGTTCATTGAAGTTCTCGAGCAGCATTCGCTTCATGAGGATTCGCTCTCCGTAGATCGACCATGCGTGAACGATCGAAAAACGTCCATCGCAATACTTACTAATCGAAGATGCTAACTCAAAGATAGCGTTATTTAGTTCGATGTCTTGCTGGTCTCTCAGTGAAGTATTAACGCACCCTACGACGTGCTTGAAATTCAGTGACGAGTCAGGATCTGCAAGCAATACAGCACTCGGACATTTCCGCAAAAGACGCATTGCCATACTACCAAAAAACCCCTCGCGTACGCTCTCGCTACCCTTGGCTACAGCAATAACGAGGTCGTATTTCGAGCGTATCACCTCGCGAATCACTTGGACCGATGCTTTGCCGAGCAATACTTCGGATTCAACGTTGAGCCCCAGTTTTCGCATTGATGCAGCCAATTCTGCCAATTCTTGCCGTTTCTCTTCGATAAATCCCTCTCGGATCTGCTCATGTCCCTTAAGCGTCAAGCGAACTGTCCAGGGAAACTCTTCCGCAACATCTACGATCTTAAGTGAAGCATCATTGTGTCTGGCGATTTCCGCAGCCTTCACAACAAGAGGATGGCCTGCATGTCTCCTGTCTGCCACGACTAAAATCTTCCTAAATCTTTTCACGGTGACATCCCTTCTTCCCTCAGCAGCAAACACTTCGCAAGTCGACTTGACGTCAAAGCGTGACGGGCGAAACAAAATCTGATGGCTTTACAGCAAGAACCGAACAAGGAATGCTTGGCAATAGATTCTCGGCGGTATTACCTGTGATGAAACCGGCAATTCCTACACGGGCTATTGTTCCCATGGCCAGCAATTCGATGCCGAACTTTTCGATGTGTGCCAAGATGGCAAGATCAGGCGAACCAATCACTAAATGAACCTGTGGAACTTGAGTTAGTTCATAATTCTTCAATTGTTCCTCGATATGACCTTGAGCCCGAGATCGGTACAACAGCATATTATCTGCTGATACACGCTGCTGAAATGCACTTTCCAGTTGAGGACTTTCGAGTGAATGAAGAACGTGTAACTGAGCACTATGGAGCTGTGCCATCGAGCATCCCAGTTCCATCGCGAGATCACCAACTGGACTCAGATCATGGGCTACCAGAATCGACTTGATCTTATTACTGCCCCGAGGCTGTGTGATCCACACAGGGCATGGACACTTCCTGAGCAACTTGATTCCCGTACTCCCCATCAGCACACTCCGGATCGCACTGAGATGTCGTGTGCCAACCACAACAAGATCATGTTCCTCGCGGAGTACTTGCCTAATTATTTCCAGCCAACTCTTGCCGAATCTGACATCCGTGTCGGCTTGGATGCCTTCCGACGCAGCCCTTGCGGCCAGCACATTTAGTGCATCACGGGCTTCTTTGAGGACAGAATCGTCTTCATCACTTTGTTCTTCGATCAAATTCTGAGCTGGATAAGAGATGTCTAGTGCAAAAAAGAAGGTTACCTTGGCGGAATTCACTTTCGCCAGCCAGAGCGCACGTTCCACTGCCTCCACAGTAGGGGGAGGAAGCACATCTGACACGAGTCGATCTCCCTGGGACAGGTCGATACCCACTAAGATGTTCTTGAACCGTTTCATGGCTTCCTCCTTTACTAATATTATTCGAGAGATCCCCCTGTAATGGCTAGTCTATGCAACATGTCGAAGAGTGGGTTGTTAATAATTAGACCTACTCATTCGTTATATTTTCTCTGTTCGCAATTCTGCTCGGCCCCCATTTTGATAGCAGGCGGAGGCTCAGCTGGTTCATTAGCTATCAATCGTATGTGTTGAGCTATTTCTTCACGATGCACAGCGATATGTTTCGGAGCTCGAATTCCTAGTCGAACTCTATCCCCTTGAATAGCAAGTACTTTCAGAACAATATCGTCGCGGACACAAATCGCTTCGCCTACCTTCCGGCTCAAAACAAGCATGACCACTCCTTTCACTTTTCAATCTGTGGGGATGACATCGTCGTATTGTTCGGTCGGTTTTTGAGAATGCTTGCACTGTCGTTGCGCAGATCGCCACAGTTCCAGCTTGCGCTGCACTATGCGACCGGCTCGATTCGCAGCTAACGAAACTGCCCCCTCGACATCGGCATGCGTCGCATCAACGCGCAATTCGTCCTTACGGTCAAGTTTAATGCTAATCTGACATCGTTTGTCGATGCCACCACGATCACCGTTGATATCTTCAACGACGACCGACACGCTCGTGACTCGCGGACTAAACCGACTTAGCGCAAAGTAGATACGGCGCTCTATCAGGCTTTGCAGGTTCCCGGATCTATCAATGCCCTTAAATCGGGTGCTCAAACGCATGATCGCTTTCTCTCTTATGTTTCTTGTTTCAAGACGTTGGGCTCTAGGCTAGAACCAATCAGCTCGGCGCCACCCTTCGTCTAGAAAAGTGCTATTGCGTTTCCACTCCGACGAGCCTACTAGCCTTGCTCGCTGTCGTTGCAGCTGCAAACGCTTGGCCCCCTTCAGATCAATCACGCACGATACGCGGGCCATGGTTTTTCCCTTTCACGGAAGCAAAGTCCATCGTGCCACCGGTTGAGAATTCGTTCAACTTGTTTGCAGCGCGCTCTACAGCCAACGATACGGTTTCAGATGTTGAGTCCCCTACGGACTCCACTAAGAAGCTCCCAATCTTCTTCATGCGTACCGATAGCCGACAGAGTTGTCGTAAAACACTGGAATCGCCTCCGGCAGTCCCTATACGCACCGTAACTTCGTCGATTTCAGAATTGAATCGGTTCAAGGAACGACAGATGCTGTCTTGGACATCTTTACGCGTTGCGTTGTCGAGCGACATCGATTGGCTCAGGACGGTGACTTTCATGGTCATAACTCCTTTGGTGGTAGGTTCACACTTCTGTCTAATTAAGTTATACGGTCGAAGAATCTGTTTAGACAGAAAGATTATCCTCCATTGAAGGTTAGATAATATCTACGTATCCTGAGAAGCATGGAATGGCTCAATTACCACCACCTGTATTACTTCTGGCTGGTTGCCCGCGATGGTAGTATTGCCAAGGCCGCTGAACAGTTAAAATTGGCTCATCCCACGATCAGCAAACAACTGCGTCAGCTCGAAGCATCCTTTGAAGAAAAGCTATTTGACCAAGTGGGTCGAAATTTAGTACTCACAGAATTTGGCCAAACGGTATTTCGCTATGCAGAAGAGATTTTCACCATCGGACGCGAGCTGCAAGATGCCGTACATGGCAGGCCTATTGGTCGACCACTAAAATTCGAAGTCGGTATACCTGACGTGATACCCAAGCTGATCGCTTACCTGCTGCTTATGCCGGCATTCCGCGTGGATGAGGACATTCATGTTGTCTGCCACGAGGGCAAGCATGAAGAATTGCTCGCAGAGCTCGCGTTGCATCGGCTTGATATGGTCTTGTCAGACGCTCCTATTGGTCCGACGGATAACGTGCGTGCATTCAGTCACCTCCTTGGTGAGTGCGGATCGTCGTTTTTCGGCACTTCGGCACTCACTTCGAAATATCGACGTAAGTTTCCAACATCGTTAGAGGGAGCGCCTCTGTTATTACCCACAGTCAAGACAGCGGTTCGCCGTGCTCTTGAGCAGTGGTTTTATTCGGAGGAGATCCGACCCAGCATTGTCGGCGAATTTGATGATACGGCACTGATGAAAGTTTTCGGCCAGGACGGCGTCGGGTTATTTCCTGCACCAACCGTGATCGAAAAAGAGGTGTGCCGTCAGTACAACGTACAGGTGGTTGGCCGTACCGAGGCCGTGCGCGAGCGATACTACGCGATTTCCGTGGAACGCCGGTTAAAGCACCCGGCCGTCGTCGCCATCTGTGAGTCCGCTCGTCAGAAACTATTCGAATATCGCAAAGGTGTTTCCAGCTCATAAGATGAATCTACGTGTAAGTCTCAATTGGCAATTCCCACTTGCATGTTTCTGAATTGGAGTCTTGCTCATGACAAAATGCGCTCGGCTCGCCCATGTTCGTCTCCGCGCACTCGTGGTTTCGACCAGGGCCAGTATATTTCATTATCTAAAGCGCGGAGGTATTGACTGGTTTCCAACGAAATGCAGAGTAAAAACGAGCGGCGGTACACGATAAACGCGTATCACTACTCCCTCTAAGTTGAGCTCCTCCGTGTGCTAATCACCGATAAGCATTTTTACGAGGCGGTGAACGAGCTACTCCGCGGCATGCACCACATAAAGTTGAGCGTTATGAAACTCCTCCCTTGAACAGCCTAGTCCATCGCCAGATGACCAACCGGCCGCAAGTCATGCGCTACTAGTATCGAATTAAACTCCTGTTATGCAGAGGGTTGAGTTACCCAAAAAGCGCGGGGGCATTTTCGCAAGAGTTTTGATGCCCGTGTTGCCCAGGAAGGCCGCCTGAACGGCGCCAAGTGACGAGTACCCACAAGCAACAGGCCATGTTCTTTGCCAAGGAGCTGACGAATCAACTCCAGCCAACACGTACCAACAATCACGTGGCTGACCGCCGCTATACCTAAGTTTGCGAGCGTTCTCTTCGAGAACAACTAGGTGGTCGTTGGCTTCACTCAGGGCGGTATTATTATCAGTACTTCTTTCCGCGATGAGTTCCTGAGCTTTTGCCGACAGGTCCAACGAGAAGACGAAGTCAATGGATGCGGACTTCAGCTGTGCCAGCCACAAAGCTTGGCGTAAGGCTTCCGCGTGTGGCGGTGAGAGTTCGTTCGACAGGAAGTGGTCACGCCAGGACAAGTCGACTCCAACCTTGATCTCTTGAACTGTTTCATGGCATGCTCCTCCGGTGTGTCGTTACGGAATATTGGTCGAAATTCAATCTGACCATTTGGATATTGCCTTCCTGATTGCTTTGCGAAGTTCGCCGTCTCGCTGATTCATGGGCGGCAAGAAGTCCATTCCTTCCACTAGCCAATCCGCAAGCTCTACCGTCCGAAGTCGGTAAAACACTCTTCGCCCTTCGCGACGCTCGGAGACAACGCGATGTGCCCGCAAGACCATGAGGTGCTGTGACACGCTGGACTGAGTCAGTCCCGTGGCTTCTTTAAGCGAAGCCACGTCCTGTTCGTCGTTGCGCAACTCCTCCAGGATCTGAATACGCCGCGGGTGCGCTAGGGCTCGCAGGAACTCTGCGAGTTCAGTCGCTGCAAGCAGGCGGTAAGGCATCGCATGGTCTCTTGACAGATTGGGCGATTGAGGTAAACTCTCTCAAGGATATATTACCATATTCAAATGTTTGAATGCAATGACGGGCCAGCGGTTCCGCCCTGAACTTTGGTCTTTCTCGCACCGTATCCTGTTTGCCTGCGTCCCCAGTTGCAGGGGTAACCGCTGGCGACGTTTGCTCCATCTAGCATCGAACGCGATCATAATTTCAAGTGAATTCGAACTTAGCCGAGGAACAGAGATGCCCCTTGCGAATTTTCCCGAGCTGACGCTGTCGCACAGCGCGATGTCCGTTTTCGAAGCGGCCGAATCGTCAGGCCGTCTCCACCTAGCCGGCAGCGTGGATGATTTAGTGCGGCTGTCGATTCCCGATCCCTTGCTCGGCTTGGGGGAGGCAAACAGCAAAGGGTTCTATACCGTCGGCTACGATGTCCCAGGCAAGGGCTTCGTGCCCGAGGTCGAAGTCTGCCAAGCAAGGAACGGCATCGCCGCCAATTACGTTGAACCGTACATGCGGCGCCGCGACCCGGATTGCATGGTAGTCGGCGACGGTGTACACACCGACAAGCCGACGTTCGACGAACGATTTGGCCAGCCATTTGGCGAACTACGCAGCGAAACCATCGAGTGGCTCAAGACGCAGCCCATTGCGGCCTTTTTCTTCCGAACCGGCGAGCCCAAGCGGCCGCTGAACGCCGTGGCGATCGCTCCGGCAAATGCCGGCTTCTTCGCTTTGGGTTTGGCGATGCTGCAGGGCATTATCCCACTTGAGGAAATCCGGGCCGCTGGGGCCGATTACCACCATGGCGCCGTGGTGTACGTGGTGCCGTCGTTTCGGCATACCCACTTCCGCGGCAAGCAAGTGGTGGTGCACAACCGCCGATTCGAAGATGACTTCAATTTGCACGAACTGTTTTCGTATAACCTGTACCCAGGGCCGTCCGCCAAGAAGGGCGTCTACGGCATGCTCCTGACGCTAGGAGAACGGGCAGACGAGCCATGGACTACGGCCCACTGTTCGACGGTCGAAGTGGTCACGCCATACGAAAACACCATCACCATCATGCATGAAGGAGCGTCTGGCGGCGGCAAGAGCGAAATGCTCGAACAGATGCATCGCGAAGCGGATGGCACCTTGCTGCTTGGCGAGAACCTTGTAAACGGCGACATCCGCAAATTGACGCTCGCCCGCGGCTGCGACCTGCACCCCGTAACCGACGACATGGCGCTATGCCATCCGGAACTCGAGTCAGCATACAAAACCGACGGGAAGCTAACGCTCACCGACGCCGAGTCGGCGTGGTTCATCCGGGTGAACCACATCGGGAAATACGGCGTCGACCCCCACCTCGAAAGCATCACCATCGATCCGCCAGGGCCACTGCTGTTCTTGAATATCGACGCGAAGCCAGGCGCGACGGCCTTGATCTGGCAACACACGATGGACGCGCCCGACACTCCGTGTCCCAACCCCCGGGTCGTGATGCCGCGAAGCTACCTCCCCAACGTAGTGAATCACCCGGTGACTGTAGACATCCGCAGCTTCGGCGTGCGTTGCCCCCCATGCACCTCAGAGCATCCTACCTACGGCATCATGGGCTTGTTCCACGTCCTGCCACCCACGCTCGCTTGGCTGTGGCGGCTGGTGGCGCCGCGGGGGCATGGAAACCCTTCAATCGTTGACCAGGGCGGCATGCAAAGCGAGGGCGTCGGGTCGTTCTGGCCCTTCGCTACCGGTCGACGGGTCGATCAAGCGAATATCTTGCTCGACCAAGTCATGGAGAGCCACGAAACGCTGTTTGTGCTGATCCCGAATCAACACATTGGTGCGTGGCGTGTTGGCTTCGCCCCGCAATGGATCGCCCGCGAATACCTGGCACGACGTGGCGCCGCGCCGTTCCGCCAAGGCGATCTTATTCCGTCCCGTTGCCCGCTGTTGGGGTACAACAAACATACCTTGATGGTCGAAGGGCAGACGATTGGTACTTGGTTCTTGGATGTCTCGCAACAACCAGAAGTCGGGCCTGAGGCGTACGACATGGGGGCGACAATGTTGACCGAGTTCTTTCACCGGCAGCTACAACAATTCCTGGTGGAAGACCTCCAGCCATTTGGTAGGCGTGTCATTGAGGCCTGCCTGGACGGAGCAGCAGTGGAAGATTACGAGGCAATCGTGACTTAGCGGTTTGGCCCACACGCGATCTGAGATCTCTGGTTCAATCGCGCGGTACTGATGTCTGCGGATTCGCCCGAATGGTGATCGCGAGTGATGATGCGTTTGATTTGCCATACACGGCATGATCGAACCGAGCAATTGGAGTTCACCGTGCAGGTTACTGTCTTCAGTTCCAAATCTTACGATCGTCGGTTTTTGGAGCAGGCCAACCTTCAGCATGGGCACGACCTTCGGTTTCTGGAGGCCCGACTCGGCCCGGAATCTGCAGCACTTGCGATTGGCAGCCCGGCTATCTGCGTGTTTGTCAATGATAAGCTCAATGCGGAAACAATCGAGATCCTGGCCAACGGCGGAACGCGTCTCATAACCCTGCGCTGCGCCGGGTTTAATAACGTCGACGTCGAAGCTGCCAAGCGTCGCGGCATTGCCGTGACGCGTGTTCCGGAGTACTCGCCGTACGCTGTCGCCGAACATTCAGTAGCGATACTCCTAACCATCAATCGACGCATTCATCGTGCGTATAATCGCGTCCGTGAAGGAAACTTCTCGATCGAGGGGCTATTGGGATTCGACCTGCACGGTAAGACGATTGGGGTGGTTGGCACGGGACGCATCGGCGTCTGCGTATGTCGAATCCTTGCGGGATTCGGTTGTCGATTGCTGGCAAGCGACATTCATTGCAACGCAGAGTGCGTAAAGATGGGTGTGCAATACGTCGACCTCGACAAGCTCATTGCTGAAACCGATGTTATCACGCTCCACTGTCCTCTCACGCCTGACACCCTACATATGATTGGAACACTCGCCATTGAGCGGATGAAGCCCGGGGTCGTATTGATCAACACGAGCCGTGGAGGCTTGGTAGACGCCAACGCTGCTGTTGCTGGACTCAAGTCCGGAAAAATCGGCGCCATAGCGTTGGATGTCTACGAGGAAGAGGAAGGCGTTTTCTTCGAGGATCTCTCCGGTAATGTACTTCAAGATGACACGTTGGCCCGTCTACTGACGTTTCCCAATGTAATTATCACAAGCCACCAGGCGTTCTTCACCCAAGAAGCGATGCACAACATCGCGTCGACCACCATGGAAAACGTCACTCTGTTTGCCGGTGGCAATCTAGATCGTGTTAACGTCGTCGTGTCACCTTGAGGCAATCTGGCTAGGGTTGCGAAGTGGACCGACATCATCACGCTGTTCGACTTCCCACCTTCGATTCGCAGGGACATTTATACCACCAACACGATCGAGTCGGTTAACAGTGTGATTCGCAAGTTCACTTCATCACGTCGATCTATCCTGCAAATACTATTCTCTTGGGCGGCACGTCTTTTTGAACAGCACTAATTCTGGAAGATAACTAGTCCAATTGGGGATCGAGTGTCGCTGCTCTAAATCGACCTTGCGTGCTCAAGAATTTCTACTACGGCCGGGTGTTTCAACTTCTTTTCAACGGTTACAGCATAGGATTGCTCTTTGATGCCTGCTGCAATTCCTACCTCACGCAGGCCGTAGATTGCTTTCACTTCCTCTAGGATGCTAGTCGGAATAGCAAACAAACCCACGCCATGACGACCTGCGATTTTCAGCATCGCGCTATCGGCGAATTCGCCTTTGACTGCCGGTGCTAGGTCGAGGTCTCTGAACCATTGATCCATGAGTCGTCTAAGTACGCAGTTGGCTGTCGGCAGCAGAAAAGGCGCTCCATCCAGGGATGCGGGAAAACCCTTTCGATATTTTCTTGCCAGGGCCTTGCTCCCGATTATTACGACATCAGATTCGCTTAGGCGATGAGAGTATGCTTGCACTTTATAGAGCGGGTCGAGCGCGGTATCTGTTAAGATTAAGTCAAGTTTGTGAACGGCGAGATCAGCCACGAGGTGAGACATGTCTCCTTCCTGGCAAACTAATTTTACTGGATACTCGGATTCGAGCGCGGGGAGAAGTAGCTGAAATGCCATCAGCTTTGGCATCACGTCGCGGACGCCAACCCGCAACTCCAGAGGTCTCCCCACCGGCTGTCCTTTGACCATTTCCACCAACTCGCGCCCAGTGGCGAAGATTTCATTGGCGTAGGTGGAAACATGTTCCCCCATTTTGGTAAGCGCAATTCCGCGTCCCTGCTTCTTGAGCAGTTTGACTCCCAGCGATTGTTCGAGCTGCTTGACCTGCACACTCACGCTAGCCGGAGTCACGTGCAGCACCTCGCTGGCTCGCTGCACGCTCCCCTCACGAGCAACTGCCCAGAAGTTCAGCAATTGGTTGTAATTGAGCCAGTCCATAAGCGGCACTCACAGTTAAATATTTCTAAGGTGTCCGGGCAAACAAATTAAGCATACCTAATGCTCGCAGTCGCGTATAGTTTTGTGTGTCGACTCACGTGACCCACTAACTTCAAGAAGGAGAGCTACGATGAGATTGGATATTCGATTTAGCGGAACGAAGCACAATGATTGCTGGGATGAAAAACTTGAAACCGTCTTGCTCGAATCACTGGAGCCATTTCAGCACTGGGTGAGACACGTTTGCCTGTACATCGAAGATGTAAATGGGCCGAAAGGTGGGATTGATAAACAATGCCGCTGCGTGGTGCATCTAAAGCGAATGCCGCCAGTGGTAATTCAAGCTGAGGGTGACAACCTAGCGGCGTTAACCTACCGCATTGCTAACCGGACCTCGCACACACTCAATCAGAAAACGAATCGCAAAAAGATGCGAAAAACAGTGAAGAGGTGGACAGAGTTTGAGTTGGCTGCTGATACTCGTCTTGAAGCCGACGCCATTGAGCAAGTTTCGGAGTATGCTGCCTAGTACTCGTACGGATTTGGTTCAAATTCCACAGCGAACCCGTCGCTGAAAATGCAATCCTGAAGCTTGATCGACGAGTCAATTTCTCAACCAATACGCAAGTAAAAATAAGCACTCCTGCTGAACGGTGCCCTATGATCATCCCTAATGACAACGGATTTATCGCAGCAAACTCGCTTCCAGATTCTTCTGGAGGGGAAGTCGGTTTAGACGATACCGCCTCTTTATATGTGGTCTCACTGGGCGCTTCAGCTGGAGGCTTAGAGGCCCTCGAAAAGTTTTTTGATACGGTTCCCGACGAGAGCGGACTTGCCTTCGTAGTTGTTCAGCATCTATCACCAGACTTCAAAAGTCTGATGAACGAGCTGCTTGCCCGTCATACAGAGCTAAAAATCTATCGTGTCGAGGATGGCATGGAAGTTGAGCCGAATGCGATCTATCTGATCCCGCCTAAGAAAGAGATGATCGTTGCCGACGGCAAGCTGCTTCTGACCGACAAAGACCCATCCCAAGGGCTAAGTTTGCCAATCGATACCTTTATGCGTTCCCAAGCTCAGGAATACGGTGAGCAGGCGATTGGAGTGATACTATCCGGCACTGGTAGTGATGGTTCCCGCGGGATTCGAGCGATCCATGAAGCCGGTGGATTTGTGATTGCACAAGATGAAACCACAGCAAATTTCGATGGAATGCCCCGCAGTGCCATTGAGACTGGGATAGTCGATGCTGTACTACCCCCACATCAAATAGCTGACGAAATCCTTCGTCACATACGCGGAGACACTCAATCTCCTGCAACCGCAGAAGATTGTCACCGAGTTTCTGAATCTGGCATTAGTGAACTATTCGGAGCTTTGCGAGAGGTGTACCGAATAGATTTTTCCTACTACAAGCCCGCGACAGTCGTGCGACGGGTAGAACGTCGCCTGCAGCTTACTGGCTGCTTAGACCTTAGCGACTACGTTCGAAGCGTTCTCTCTGACAAGGACGAACTCAATGCGCTCTACCGTGATTTGCTTATTGGGGTTACCAAGTTTTTTCGCGATGCGGATGCATTTCGCAACTTGGAAGTCGAAGTTATTCCTCAACTGCTGAGCCGAGTCCCCGCTGATGAAGAATTGCGAGTATGGGTTGCTGGGTGTGCCACGGGAGAAGAAGCCTATTCTATGGCCATCTTGCTCCATGAAGCCCTTTCAACACGCTCCAGGCCGTTGAACGTTAAGGTCTTTGCCACGGACGTACATCATGCATCTATAGAAATTGCAAGTGGCGGATTCTATGCCGAGGACGCGCTCTCCGGAGTTTCTTCAGAGCGGCTGCAAAGGTACTTCCTCAAGAGAGGATCGGGTTACCAAGTGGCTCAGGATCTACGCAAGATGATCGTCTTTGCGCCACACAATGTGGTTAAGGATGCCCCTTTCACGAAGCTAGATCTGGTTTGCTGCCGCAATCTCCTGATCTACCTGAAACCGGAGGCCCAAAACAAGGCCCTTTCTCTCTTCCACTTTGGGTTGCGGGCAGGTGGATTCTTGTTCTTAGGGCCGAGCGAGAGTCCTGCCGATCTCGATGAAGAGTTCGAGACAGTGGATCGGCACTGGAAGATGTACCGTAAAAGGCGTGATGCTCGCTTGCCTGCAAATCTGCGTCTACCACTTTCCCCAGGCCTGGAAAGACTCAGATCGGTCCCCGCAACTAATCACGCAGCACTCAGGGCAATCCCTGAAGTTCACTTACTGAAGGCGTATGATGCGCTTCTAGAAGATTATGTACCAGCTAGCCTGCTCGTGGATGAGCATCGCAAATTAGTCCACTCCTTTACGGGTGCCGGAAAGTTTCTCGTAGTCCCTGATGGTAGGCCACCTGAAGATGTACTGGAGTATGTGGATCCTGAAATCAAGCTTGCCTTGGCAGGTGCACTGCAGAGGGCGATGAAAGAGAAGCTGCCGGTCGCATACGGCAAGATCAACTGTGGCTCAGTCGGCGAGGGGCAGCAGCTAAGGCTCTCCGTCAGACCGATTTCTATCCGCAGCACAGGTGATGACTACTACCTCATTACTTTTGAATCACGAAAGAAAGAACCACTTCAGGTGAAGGTATCCGATGAGATCCATCTTGATGGAGTATCTCTTGATCGGATCAACGAACTCGAAGAGGAGCTTCAGTATACCAAAGAGAATTTGCAGTCAACTGTTGAGGAGATGGAGACCACCAATGAAGAGCTGCAAGCGACCAACGAGGAATTGGTCGCTTCCAACGAAGAGCTGCAGAGCACAAACGAAGAGTTACATTCCGTGAACGAGGAGTTGTATACGGTCAATGCCGAACACCAAAAGAAAATCACAGAACTGACTGAACTAACTGATGACATGGACAATCTGTTGCGTAGCACAGAGGTTGGCACCATTTTTGTGGATCGTGAGCTCACGATACGCAAATTGACTCCGCAGATAGCCCACGTATTTCAGCTCGTTCCGCAAGATGTTGGCAGGACACTCAATGCTTTCACACATAGTATAAAACATGAATCTCTGATGGATGATGTTCAGCGCGTAATTGAGTTGGAAGAGGCATTTGAGCTCGACGTACAAGATCGACATGGAACGTGGTACTTTCTACGAATTTTACCCTATCGGTCTAGAGAGCGTGTTGATGGAGCCGTGCTCACATTGACTGATATTGATAGTATCAAACGTTCTGAAGAACAACTGAGACGTTTGTCTAAAGTATTCATGGACGGAGCCGATCCGATTATCATTGAAGACTTGGAAGGACAAATAGTTGACTTGAATCAAGAAGCGGAGCAAACATACGGCTGGAGTCGCGAGGAACTGATCGGAAAGAATATCTCCGTTCTGGTTCCTGAAAGCCAGCGCGACAGGTCCGTCCAGCTGCGTCAGCGTTGTCGTGACAAGGAGTCTCTACGAAACGTCGAGACTTGGAGGCAGTCGAAGTCTGGTGAATCTCGACCGATCCTGCTCACACTCTCTTTGCTTTCCGGCGAGGATGGCGAATCCGTAGGAATCGCCACTATTGCGAAAGACATCACCGCACGAAAAGCAGCGGAAGAAGAAGCACATCGGGAAGTAAAACGCCGCGATGAGTTTCTTGCGATGCTTTCACACGAACTTCGCAATCCACTGGGGGGAGTTGCAAATGCCGCCAGAATTCTCGAACACAAGAAAACTACATCATCGGCCATAGCAGCAGCTTCCGATGTCATACTACGTCAGACCAGTCAAATGGCCTGCTTGTTGGATGATCTGCTCGACGTTTCGAGGATTACACAGGGAAAAATAGATCTCCGCAAAGAGGTTTTCGACCTTTCAAAAACTATAGACGATGCGATTCAAGCAGTTTGTGCAGAGATCGAACAACGTGACCATCAACTTGAGGTGACTGCTCCCGGCGAGGCGATTTATGTCGAGGGGGATCCATCTAGGCTACTACAAATTCAAGTAAATCTGCTAGTCAATGCTGCCAAATACACGCCAAACGGAGGTCGAATCTCTTTGTCGCTCAGCAGCGAAGGCGGATACGCCTGCATGCGAGTCGAAGATAACGGTAAAGGAATTGCGCCTGAGTTGCTTGATTCCGTTTTTGATTTGTTCGTACAAGGCGATAATCCGATTGACCGTTCCGATGGTGGTTTGGGCGTGGGTCTCAGTCTCGTGAAGATGCTCGTGGAGCTGCATCAAGGAACTGTCACGGCCAGTAGTGCAGGACTCGATAATGGTAGCGTATTTACGGTAAAGCTTCCGATTTCTACGAAAAAACCAAACATCAATGGTCCAAACGTTGACTTTGCGGCAGACACGTCTGCACGAATCCTGATCACCGAAGACAACGAGGACAGCCGCAACATGCTCAAACAGCTCCTAGAATTGGAGGGTTATCAAGTATCTGTTGCCGCCGATGGCGAATCAGGCTACGAAGCTATTCGAAATGGAGAGTTTGACATTGCTTTGGTTGACATCGGCTTGCCAAAAATGGACGGATACCAACTTGCCCGCAAAGTTCGTACAGAACTATCTGATCGAAATCTACGTCTGGTTGCAATCACTGGCTATGGCCGGGCCGAGGACCACCAAAAGGTACTCGAAGCAGGGTTTGACGAACATGCTGTGAAACCTGTTGCGCCTGAAGAACTGGCCCGCGTGCTGCGACAGTCTCGCTAAGTGATCTTGCGATTTTGCGACGGACAATAATTCTTAAGCAACTCATGGTGCATTTTTTGCAGGAATACTGGACTGTGCCCTTCATGGCAGAGACTTGCTACACAATGCGGTAATCGACTGCCGAAAGGGTGGCGCCGATCGATTCTTGAATTACTTTGTCCGCCATCACGTCCAGCGGCGTGGTATCGCGGTTGATGATGACCAGCCGGCCCCCGTTTCGTTTCGTAAGCATGGGCAAGTCGGCCGCCGGCGACACGACCAGTGACGAGCCGATCGCCAACAGCAGATCTGCTTCCCGACACCACGCGGCCGCCTGCTCGAGCACTTCCATAGGTAGTGCTTGACCGAACGAAATCGTCGCGTGTTTCAAGCGACCGTTGGCACATTTACGGCACGCGGGAACCCGGTCGGTCTCTAAAAACTCAGCGATCAACGGGGCAGCCTCGGAGGAAGTTCCGCAATCCTGACAGAGAATCTGTCGCGCTGTCCCGTGCAATTCGAGGACGTCCTGATTGCCAGCGATATGGTGCAGCCCGTCAATGTTCTGCGTGATCACGCCGCAGATCATGCCGTCGCGTTCCCATTTGGCGATCACGCGATGACCGTCGTTTGGCTGTGCGTCGGCGAAGTCACGATGGCCCTCCGCCTTCTGTCGCCAGTATTCGTATCTCGCGTCGGCGCTGGCCATAAACTCGTCGTAGTAGACGGTGCGGTACTTCGACCAGACGCCGCCGGGCGAGCGAAAATCGGGAATCCCGCTCTCGGTACTGACGCCGGCGCCCGTGAAGACAACCGCGTTTTCGGCTTTCTTCAGCCAGCCTGCAATTATTGTCGCGACCTCGGAATTCATGCAGTGCATTGTTCAACTCGCAAGAACGGCAGTCAATGCGAGTCACGGTCGTGCGTGGCATTCGAGCGATGTACGGTAGATAGCGGCTTCGACGCGTAAGTTGCCCTATGAAAAATCGAGGGACGTGTCGCTGCAACCCGTTAGGTGCTTACGGCTGAGGCAGGATAGAGCTGCCAGTGTCAGAACCTAGTTTTCCTAATCGATGTAATGCGTAGTTGCTGAGGTCTTTTTCACCGCCTGCAATTAGCCGGATCACAAATTGAAGGCGGGTGGACCATCCGAATGGAGTTAGGCCGGCGGCCAACTTGCAGCGGTCTAGTTTGAGGTCTGACACCTCTGCTCGCTAGAAAAATCGCTTCCAGCGGTCGGTTGATGCAACCGATCTCAGTTCGAGTTGGTGGAAACTGCGGGCGGTGGCGCGACCGCTGTCGAATACGTTGATTGTGCTCCCATGGATGCACCTGCCATACGTGCAACCTGGTATTGAGCCGCAGTGGCGGTGTCCCCCACCGGGGAGCTGCACGCTTCCGCGAAGGTCACGACGAAACGACTCTAGCTACGCTCCTGCCGATTCGAGGAGCCGGATTCGCTCACACCTCGGTAAGCCCTGGCAAATCCCCATAGCTTGGCCAGCAAACCGGTCTCATTGCCCGCGGCGACCAGGGTTGCCACCTCTTCTACGTCAGCCGGCGAAGTGTCGTATTCTGAGAGAGCCCCCTGCGGATCGATCGTTTCAGGGGCCTGCTCCTCCAAGTTGTTGAGCACGGAAACCTCGCCAAAGTCGGTGCTCTTCCAATCGATGTCTTGCGGAATGTACTCATTCAAACCTACGGCAACTGGCACAAATCCATCGGCCGAAAGTCCGGGACGATACAACAGTTCATCCGCAGTGAGCTCCTCGGTCCGGTCAAGTTTGGAATTGATCCTTTCTTCGCTCGACCGCGATTCATCGTCCGAATCCGCCGTGTGCAATTCGTTTACCTCTCGCCCAACATCCTCGGGCTGGGGCGTATCTGCCTGATCTTCTAACTCGATCACGTGTGATATTTCACGCGTGTTGCCTGCCGAGTCAGTAACCGTGATTTGAATCGTGTGAGATTCTGCGTTTTCAAAGTCGAGGTCCGCCCCGCGGGCAACCGAGACCACGCCGGTTTCGGCGTCGATTTCAAAGCGACCGTCGGCATTGTCAGTCAGCTCGTAGGTCAGCTTATCATCACGGTCGGGGTCGGTAGCATAGGCCGCCCCGACGACGGTTCCCGGCTTGGCGTTCTCGGGAATGCTGCCGCCCTTGAAATCCAGGTCAGTGATCGCTTCGTTCACGTCGGTGACCTGAATTTCGAACGACTCCATGCGCTCGTGACCGGCCGAATCGGTAACTTTGATGCTGATCTCATGCGTTCCGGCGTTTTCAAAGTCGAGGTCCGCCCCGCGGGCAACCGAGACCACGCCGGTTTCGGCGTCGATTTCAAAGCGACCGTCGGCATTGTCGGTAAGTTCGTAGGTTAGTTTATCATCACGGTCGGGGTCGGTAGCATAGGCCGCCCCGACGACGGTTCCCGGCTTGGCGTTCTCGGGAATGCTGCCGCCCTTGAAATCCAGGTCAGTGATCGCTTCGTTCACGTCGGTGACCTGAATTTCGAACGACTCCATGCGCTCGTGACCGGCCGAATCGGTAACTTTGATGCTGATCTCATGCGTTCCGGCGTTTTCAAAGTCGAGGTCCGCCCCGCGGGCAACCGAGACCACGCCGGTTTCGGCGTCGATTTCAAAGCGACCGTCGGCATTGTCGGTAAGTTCGTAGGTTAGTTTATCATCACGGTCGGGGTCGGTAGCATAGGCCGCCCCGACGACGGTTCCCGGCTTGGCGTTCTCGGGAATGCTGCCGCCCTTGAAATCCAGGTCAGTGATCGCTTCGTTCACGTCGGTGACCTGAATTTCGAACGACTCCATGCGCTCGTGACCGGCCGAATCGGTAACTTTGATGCTGATCTCATGCGTTCCGGCGTTTTCAAAGTCGAGGTCCGCCCCGCGGGCAACCGAGACCACGCCGGTTTCGGCGTCGATTTCAAAGCGACCGTCGGCATTGTCAGTCAGCTCGTAGGTCAGCTTATCATCACGGTCGGGGTCGGTAGCATAGGCCGCCCCGACGACGGTTCCCGGCTTGGCGTCTTCAGCGATACTGCCACCTTTGAAGTCGAGATCGGTTGGTGCCTGATTCCATGGGACGATTTGACCGCTGCCTCCCCACGAACTGTCGATCATGTTGATCGAGCCGGCAACGTGGATCACCCCACCCTCAAGGCGATACAACTGGGTAACGTCGATGTCGCCATGCACCCACATGTCTCCGTCGATCTTTACCGTGCTGGCGTTTAGTTCGACATCGCCGAACATGGTGCTATTGGCCGAAATGGTTGGGTTGCCCTGCAATTCGACTTTCGCCCCCGTAGCATCGACGTTGGTTCCGTTATCTTTGTACGAGCCAGAGATTTCGATCTCGTCAATCAGGGTCACCGTTCCGCTGGGTTTCTCAATCGAGAGATGGTTCAGTTCACCGACTCCACCCCCGGCGGAAATAGTCTGGTCCCCCGTACCATCGAGAACAAAGGTTCCGCTGCCACCGATCGAAGCGTCCAGTGTAGTGATGTCGCCGGCCACATGGATCCCGCCCGACTGCAATCGGTACAGGCTGGTGATGGTCAAATCGCCGTCAACATCCAGCGTGCCATCGATCGTGACCGTGCTGGCGTTGAGTTCCAAATCGCCAAACGTCGTTCCACTGGCTGCGATGTTCGGATTACCCTGCAATTCGACTTTCGCCCCCGTAGCATCGACGTTGGTTCCGTTATCTTTGTACGAGCCAGAGATTTCGATCTCGTCAATCAGGGTCACCGTTCCGCTGGGTTTCTCAATCGAGAGATGGTTCAGTTCACCGACTCCACCCCCGGCGGAAATAGTCTGGTCCCCCGTACCATCGAGAACAAAGGTTCCGCTGCCACCGATCGAAGCGTCCAGTGTAGTGATGTCGCCGGCCACATGGATCCCGCCCGACTGCAATCGGTACAGGCTGGTGATGGTCAAATCGCCGTCAACATCCAGCGTGCCATCGATCGTGACCGTGCTGGCGTTGAGTTCCAAATCGCCAAACGTCGTTCCACTGGCTGCGATGTTCGGATTACCCTGGAGTTCGACTCTGGCACCGGTGGCGTCGACCACCGATCCGTTGTCCTCGTAGGAGCCGGAGATTTCGATCTCATCAATTAACGTTACCGTACCGCTGGTCTTCTCGATCGACAGCCGACTGATTTCACCTGTTCCGCCCCCTGCGGAGATGGTCTGGTCACCCGATCCATCGAGAACCACCGTGCCGCTGCCGCCGAAGGAGTTGTCCAACGTCGTCACATCGCCGCCCACGTGGATTTCTCCATCCATCAGACGGTAGAGACTTTTGATGGTCAGATCGCCATTCACCTCCAGCGTACCGTCGATGGTCACCGTGCTGGCATTGATCACCAAATCGTCGAACGGGCCATCACTCACCGAAAGCACCGTGTTGCCTGTAATCGTCACCGTGGGAATATCGGTCACGGCAATCGAGAAGGCTTCCTCGTAGGTATTGCCGGCCGAATCGGTCACCTGAACCGTGACGTCGTGGCTCGCCTGCGATTCAAAGTCGAGGTCGGCTCCCTTGGCGACCCGAACTTCGCCGGTTTCCGCGTCGATCTCGAAACGACCGCCAGCGTTGTCGGTAAGGGCATAGCTAAACGTTTCGTCTTTGTCCGGATCAACGGCCGCGGCGGTGCCCACGATGGTGCCTTCGGCCGAGTTCTCGGTGACGATCGCACCAGACAAGTCGAGGTCGGTGGGCGCCGAATTCTGCAACTTGACTTTCAATTCCGTTCCGTCGTAGATCACCTCGGCAGGTGAGGAGAAGTCCTCGTTGTGGACAGTCTCTCCTTCACTGATCGTCATCCTTCCCGAAACGGCACCTGCTCGAATGAATGCCCCGTCGTTGATTTTCTTGTCCACGGTGACCGATTCGAGATCACCCTCGACGATGATCGACGTGCCTCGCACCATTTGGTTCCCGATGTGAATATTCCCGGCCGAACCAGTCACTTCGATCGAAGCGCCACTGGTGAATTGATCACTCACGTCCAGCGACTTCAGGTCGCCACCGACGATGAGCGAGCCTGTCATGTTGTCCCCAATCGTGGTCGCACCAAGATCGCCGGCAATTTTGACCGTTCCTTTAAGGTCTCCATTACCTTCTAGAGACAGTTTGGATACGTCTCCGTCGATCTTCAGCGAACCGCTGATAGTGCGGGTCGTAATCTCTTCGACCGAGGAGTCGATCACCACCGTTCCGGCCAGATTGCCCGACGAGAAGGAAAACGCACCTCCCGCGTGAATCGTCGACTTGCCATTGATGTTGCCGCCGATACTGATTGCTTCGGCCTTACCGCCAATATCCACGGTTGCATTGTTCACCGACGCACCAATCGCCACCGTACCCGCGTCGCCACCCACAATCAGCGAGCCATCCATGCGATCGGCAATCGAGATATCCCCGGAGCTGCCGGCGACGTTGATCGCTGCGCTGGACGAGACATTGTCACCAATCGACAGAGTATCAAGATCGCCCTTGACGTGGAGCGAGCCGGTCATGTCATCGCCGATCGAGGTTGCTCCAAGGTTGCCAGCAATGGTTACCGTGCCGCTCAAATCGGCGTTGCTTGTGAGCGAAAGGGAAGAGACGTCGCCATGAATCTCCATCGATCCGCTGATGGTGCCTGTGGTGACTCCACGAACCGACGAATCAATCGTCACACTTCCGGCAACATTTCCTGAGGAAAATGAGCTAGCAGCCCCGATGTGAATTGTCGACTTGTCATTAATGTTGCCGCCGATACTGATCGCCTCGGCCGAGCCATGAATATCCAACGTGGCACTGCTCATCGCTCCATCAATGGTCACCAACGCAGCGTCGCCACCAACCAACAGTGAACCATCGATGCCACCGCCGATTGAGATATTCCCGGCATCGCCGGCTACCGTGATCGATGCCTTTCCATCGACTTTGTCGCCAATCGTCAGCGATTCAAGATCGCCTCCGACCTTGAGCGAACCCGACATGTCATCGCCAACGGTGGTGGCGCCCAGGTCTCCCGAGACTGTGACGGAGCCACTTAAGTCTGAATTCCCGGTGAGCGTGAACGAGGCGACATCGCCATTTACATCAACCGAACCTTTGCCACCCAAGTGACCTTGAATCTCGAAATCGCCCACGGAGCCGTTCACCACGACGGCATGTTGCAGGCGAGACTCCACGGTCAAGTGATCAATCGTGGTCTCTGCATTGATGATCAGCGGCGCGTCGAGGAGGGTCACATCGAACTCAGCATCCGGACCGGCCATTTGGTCCAACGTGAGAATCGAATTCTCTCCCGTGTCCGACACGTCTGTCACATGCAAACGGTCTTCGTGCACGTCGTAATCGATCTCGGCGCTACCTTCGCCATCGAAATCAACTCGCAGGGCAATGTCACCGTCGACGATGATCGTTTCCTCGGTGACCTCGTAGCCCGAGAGGTCTCCATCGACGACCAGTGCGTTGGCGTCGGCAAACTCGATCGAATCAATATTCTGGTACTCGATGGTGAAGCTGCTGTCGCCATCGTCGATCGTGATGGTCCCGTCGCCGAACTTCACATGGTTCGAGTCGACGTTCGAGAGATCGATGCTGTTCGTCCCGCCGCCACCGTCGACCTTGTACGTCTGCCCGTCTTCCGGCTTGGAGAACTCGAAGATGTCGTCGTAATCCGATCCCACAACCCCTTGGGTCGCATGAGACGATTCGCTTTCTCGCAGACTTCGTTCCTGCTTCTCTTCATCACTATCCGTCAGGTCAAGAATCACTCCTGACCGTGAGTCGGAGAAATCCACGGTGTTGTGACGATCAAGCCTGGAGTCGTCGTCAGCACGGTAGTCTTTTTCGAATTTCACATCGCCATCATCATCGAAGTGCGAACCACCGATTCGCTTCCCGAACAACAGGTCGTCGTCGCCCCCCGTGCCGTGCATGTGAGCGACAACATCATTGTGATCCTGGTCTTGGTGATCGGCTTCATTCTGATGATCATCGCCGGTGTCGGCATCGACCCAGGTAGCCGATAGCAAGATTCTTGGCTCGAGCGTATCGGCCTGTAATGCCGCCTTCGCTCGTCCCGGTTTCTGCGAGTTCTTCTCTGCATCCATGCCTGAGGTATTATCTTGACCTTGCTTGTGACGTTTGGACATGACGGTTCCCTACAACTGATTTCGAGGCCTTGGTGACTGGATACTTCGTCGATTACCGCAGGTGCATTTCGAGGCTGAACGCTGATTGATCGACAACCGCTGCAATCCGTATGTCGGCATTCGTCACCGGGACGAACTCATCTCCTGTGAATCGTCAGACGTTGGATCGCACAGCCGGACGGCGAACCCAACCGGGAGCGATAGATCGCTGTTTTCTATTCCGAACACGCAGCGAAAGGT
The DNA here is from genome assembly GCF_008065115.1 of Bythopirellula goksoeyrii. Taxonomy (NCBI): domain Bacteria; kingdom Pseudomonadati; phylum Planctomycetota; class Planctomycetia; order Pirellulales; family Lacipirellulaceae; genus Bythopirellula; species Bythopirellula goksoeyrii. The sequence goes on from NZ_CP042913.1 coordinate 4,358,508, forward strand.
ATCGGTTGCCGCGTCAATCGCCTGCTCTTGAGCAAGCAGTTGAGCCACGACACGAGGGGGTGCTGGCAACTCTGCTTCCAGTGCGTATTCTTCGCCGACGTTCAGTAAGCCGAAGTACGCCACTGGTACGTGAAGCACGACGCGAAGCTGAATCGGGTTGGTGAGCCGCAGAATTGGCTCGTTGGGATTTGCCGTGCCGCCGGGTTTGCCTGTGATTCGAGTGACGGTACCGCCGAAAGGTGCACGAAGTTCATGACCACTGAGACGAACTTCCTCCAGCGCAACCTGGGCTTCCGCTTCGCGCTCTCGTTCGTGGGCTTGCTCCAAGGTAGCGCGAGCCTCTTCCACTCGTCCCTCGGCTTCGTCGAGTTCCAGTCCCGAGGCCGCATTCTTTTCGTATGCATCGCGGACCCGACCCAGGTATTTCTCGGCAAGCGATACCGCGCTCTTGGCACGTATCAACATTGCCCCTCGGCTTGCGATCGCCTCTGCGGCGGCCAGCGATGCTCGGGCAAGACTATCGTCCAGGCGTGCTAGCACCTGTCCTTCTTCAACAAACTGCATCTCTTCGACGTCGATTTCAGACACGGTGCCCGTCGTGGGAAAACTCAAGTCGACCGACTGGCGAGCTTCGACAATGCCGGGCAGCATTGCTGCAGAATTCGTGCCGGGTTCACGGCCGTGGACGGCATGAACGTGCAGAAGAGCAAGGAAAACCAGCAGCAGAAAGCGTCTCATGGGGCAGCTCTCGTGAGAATTGTGTCCAAATCGGTGTGGGAAAGAACACTTGAAACATAGGTCATTCACTTAGAGTCCGCAGTCGTGACCGCTAGCACGCTACGACGCGATAACACTTTATGACGGATCGTAGGGCTGCGCAGATTCGCCGAGTTGTGCGGCTGTTACCGCCTTGGGAGGTCCTAGCGAAGATGCGGAACGTGGCTAGTCGAATAGATCGATGGGACTATGCACCTAGTCCGAGCGGAACCGCATGCGCTGAAACCATCCTCGAATACGCCGCCCAACACGAACGTGACGTTTTTACAACCTATAACGAACCAGACTCCCGCGTTGCCCAAGCACCGCGACACCATGCGCCGTCGGCTGGTGCTCGCTTGGAGCGTTGCCTGTATGGGATTTCTTCTTCTGACTGGCTGCAAAGTAGGGCCCAATTTCTTGCGGCCCAAGCCGCCGCCAATAAGCCCCGAGTATGCCGAAGCCACCGCTCCGGAAACGGCAATCTACGAAGATCTGAGGTATTGGTGGGCAGCGCTGAATGACCCCACGCTCAATTCGTTGATCGCAGAGGCCTGCCGACAGAATCTCGATCTCCGCGAGGCCTACTACCGTGTAGTTGTGTCTCGCGCACGTTTGGGGGTTGTCCGGGCCGATCGGTTGCCGCACGTGCATGCCACGGCCGAATATGCCTACCGCGATTTTGCTGAAAACGCATCTCAATTCATCAGCAGCTCGGCAGGCAATCGCGGTTTTAATTTCAACTCGATGGGTTTCGATAGCCGCTGGGAAATCGATCTGTTCGGCAAAATCGCCCGAGCTATTGAATCGGCCGCGGCAGACCTGAACGCGGAAGTCGAGAACTATCGAGACCTCAAGGTGATTCTTCTGGCTGAAGTCGCGTCGACTTATACGCAATTACGCCTAGCCCAAGAACGGATTGAGATTGCCCAACGCAACCTGGCAGCACAACAGGCTACGCTAAGCGTGGTACGAGAACGTCACAAGTCTGGGCTGGTCAGCCCATTGGACGTGGCTCAGGCCGAGTCCAATGTCTACATCACTGCGGCTACCATTCCTGCGCTACAACAGCTTGAAACCGTTGCCAGCAATCAGCTCGCATTTCTCTTAGGTCGAACTCCGGACGCTGGATTCCGAGAACGTTTGGCAGTTGGCCGCATTCCCAACACGCCGGAGAGTCTTGGCGTGGGGCTGCCAGCCGATTTACTAGCCCGTCGACCGGACATTCGAAGGGCGGAACTGGAAGTGACCAGTGCCTCGGCATTGATCGGGGTAGCCGTCGCCGAGAAGTACCCCCAGATCTCGATTCTGGGAACGATCTCGGTCGACGCAAAAGACGTGGGAATGTGGTTCGACCCTGGTTCGTTGGCACATTCGATCGGACCATCGTTTCGCTGGAACATCATCAACTTCAACCAGTTGAACAACGTGATTGAGGGACGGAGTGCGGAGTTCCAGATTGCAATCCTCAATTATCAGCGGACCGTGCTTGCTGCCGTTCAAGAGGTCGAAGACGGATTGGTCGCGTTCCACCGTCAAGGCCAACGAGCGGTTGAGCTGCAACGGGCCATCGGGGCCACGAAGCGTGCCGTTTCAAGCGGCCAGGTTCGGTACGAAAGCGGCCTCATCGGCTTTCAGCCCTTGCTCGATTCGCAACGCGAACTTCTCTTCGCGGAAGACACCTACGCGAACAGCCGAGCTGAAACACTGCTGGGCATCATTCGGGTCTACAAAGCGCTAGGCGGCGGGTGGAACTCGTGTTGTTGCGTCGAGGTCGCCGCGAATGAGGTTCCTGCTCAAGACGTCAACCCACCAACCGAACTTGTCCCCGAGCCGTTGCCGAAACCGCAAGAACCTTCTTCGAACACTCCGGTGGACAACCTTAACGGACAAGCCTTCCGATTACCTCCACTGGCTCCCACCGTAGGTTCCATGGCAAACGGGTGGATTGTCAGACTCCCGGCTGCCGGATCCGAAATCCAGCATGCGAACGGGAGACCTTCTCCCGCAGCCTCCCCTGGGATGACTCAAAAGGTGCTGATTGTGGCGGGTCAGCTTCCAGTGAGCCCCAGGTATCGCTAACCCAGCATCCGCAAATCGTTGACAATCTGCAAGCCACGACGGTAGAGCATCGCCAACAGTGTTGTTCGGTTTCCGGGAAAGAACACCTGGGCCATGCTTCCAGAGCGAAGATGTTCTTCCGGATCGTGTTCCAAGATAATCAATACTTCGAACAACGCGTTGGCCGATTCGTGGGACTGAGGATCAACGGCAATCACACCTCCTGCCAGGTGCGTTAGTTCTTCGCGGTCAACTTTCGTTTGCCCTTGAGACGCAACTTGTTCAACACGCCCCTCAAGCACCTTGTTCGGGCTACCCATGAAGCGAATGCGAACTCTCGCCTCAGGGGTTAATGCAGCGTCAACGAGTTGCTCGCCGTCAAGCAGAACACGAATCGCCCAGGGTCCCGCACCCACCGTGGCAACCGGGTCACCGCGCTTCAGAAAAGCGCCGACCTGGGTTGATTCGCAATTCGTGATCACCCCATCGCGTGCCGAGCGGATATCGAGTGCGGCACGACGCTGCTCCGCGGTCTCTCGGTCTTCCAGTAGATCGTCCAGCACGGCGCGCGTGCGGGCTGCCGTCTGGCGGTTGGCATACAGATCCTGTTCCCATCGCAACTCCGTGGCTTTCGTCTGAAGTTCGAGTTGCTTGGCTTCTAATTCGATATCGATGTTGTCCAGGCGGCAGATGATCTCGTCGGACGATACCGGGTCGCCACACTCTACAAACACTTCTCTTACGAATCCGGGTGCCGCAGCCCTCATCGTCACTTCGTCCAAGCGCGTGACAACCCCGACGCTTACAACACGGCCGGGAATGGGCACGGCGAAAACCAGGACCAGGCCAGCCACGGCAATTCCGAAGGTCGACGCAATAGCCCGCGTGCGACGTCCCTCCAGTTCTTCAGATAATCGCAAGTAGTTGATCAGCGACAACCCGCTTTGCCGTAGCGACTGTACTACGTACATCAGGGCCACGCCTAAGCCCACAAGAGGCAGTTTCTGGGCTATCACAAGGCTGATGCCTAGCAACAGCATGACCTTGTAGACAGCACCTGCCACACCAAATGCAGCCAAGGCCAGCGATCGTTTTCGGCTTCCACCGTTTGCCTTGCCTCGGACACCATACAGTAGCCGAGTCGCCACACCGCGAAGGCTCTTGTCCGATTCGGCCCTAAGATTCGGAATCCCTAATGCGTCGGAAAGGACATAGTATCCGTCGTACCGCATGAGGGGGTTCGCGTTAAATGCGACCGTGACTACTGTCGACAGCACGACCGCATAGTAAGCCGCGTCGTGAAGTGTCCCGCTGGGGGTCAACACCCATATCGCTAGTGCCATCATCGCGGCGATCGACTCAAAGTACATCCCAGCAAGTGCCACGATGACACGCTGCCAGCGACTGGTGAACCCCCACGACGTCGAAGCATCGACATACGCGCAGGGAGTGAACAGGATGAAATACGCCCCCATCTCGGGAACCTCACCACCGAAGTGTTTGCAGGCGTACGCGTGTCCGAATTCGTGGATAACTTTCAGAACAACCAGCAACGTCCACAGCACGGGCAAATTTCCGAGTGCCAGAATCGATGCCATCGGGCTCGTCGCCTCATCCCAGCGCGACAAGATTACGAGCAGCGAGACAATGGAACAGGCCGCCCAAACAACCAACGCCCCCCTCGTAAAGAGCGGCTTGAACAGGAACTTCGTGCGGCTTAGAAATCGGTCGGGCCGCACCAGTGGTACGCGCAGGAACAGAGACTGCATCAGCCTTCCCTTTTGCTTCGCTTGCCTGCGTTCTTCGAATCGCTTGAAAAGCCGTCCCCCGTCGGACAAGGGCAAGTTCAACAGCCCACGCTGAGTCAGTGATAGGACGAACTTGTAGAACTCTTCCTCTTGGTCTGCATCCAGATGTCCCGAGGCGACCAGCCGGGAAAACACCTTTCCAAGGGTTAGTCGCGCGTCGATCGCAATAAACACCTGGTAGTCGGCTTGCGAGAAGCGATGCGATTGAAACGAGACGGGGTCCATCACCACATACGCAGGTTCGCCGCCGAAAACGTGCCGACTGACGTCGAGTTCCGGGCGCGCACCCACGCGTACGTCTTTTAGCTGTTCAGCGAGGTTTGGCGTGGATTGCGTCATGACTTCTACAGCTTCCAAAGTTGCAGGCGAACCGAATCGATGACCCGATGCGCCCACACCCACCAAACGGGCCGTCGCCCAACTTCGACTCGGGCCACCCCGGTCATTCCGGCACGCAGCCACTTTGGCGGGCTACCTTCGAATTCGGCCTCGGCAGCGAACACATTCTGACCTTGCTCGACCTGCGACTCTGCATTGATTTGCACAATCCGCATCGGGTTGGTGATTTCGGGTCGAGCCGAGACCGCAACATTCACAAGCTGGCCAATTTGAATCTCGGCGGCGGACGAGTCCGGCACCAAGATGTCGACGTCCCACCGACCCGATGGCGCGAATCGCAACAGGGGCTCGCCCAGAGAGACGATCTCACCGAGTCTCGGATTGAGTTGTCCTTCAAGAATGATTCCGTTGCTTGGTGCCCGGATGGTGGCTTCGGCTAGTTTCCGCTCGACGACTTCGAGTTGGACCTTGGCGATGTCACGGTCTGCCTGCGATTCCGCGGCTTCCGCAACATTGCCATTCGTGGATGCTTGCAGCGTAGCGATATTCGCACGTCGTAACTCAGCAAGCAGTTTGTTACGCTGAGACTCCAGCGCATCGGTGTCCATGCGAACCAGCACTTGGCCTGCGGTTACCTCCTCTCCCGGACGAACGAAGGCTTCGGCGATCGCACCTTCGAACGGAGCGGAGAGCTGCAGGTCGCCTGTCGACTGCACCGTACAAGGCACCGCAATTCGGTATTCAGTCTTTCCGAAAATCACCCATGCGGCGGCCACCAACAGCACCGCAGCAAGCACTTTTCGCCGGATGCTTCCTGGTTGGGTGAAACTCTTGGCATAGCTGCCAGTTTCTTTCAGAGCTCGTTGGACTGCGGTCTGATCCGCACGTTCCAACAGCATCAGCCCCGGCATCATCGGGGTGACCAATTCTTGTACCTTGGTAAGCAATGGTCGACTGAACGAGTTCCCCCCCGGGTTGCGAAGGCTGACGACCGCGACACATTTCTCGCCAACAAACAACGGGATCGACGCCACTGGAAAGGCACCCAGAGAGGCGTACCACTGCTTGTGCAGATGATGCCCCGTCGTAACACGGCTTTCGTCCGACTCCGATTCGGCCTGGTAGCACACCACGTCGCCGGCATCGAGACATTCGCACATCGCCTGTTGGATTTGTTGCGAGCCTGGACTTCTCGGGAAAACGTCGTCAAACCCAGACACGCAGAACAGCTTGACCGACTTCCCACGTACCAACCCCAACGCGACCTGATCGCAGGCGATGTTCGATTTCAAACTGTTGGTAAGCGTGAAGCAAAACTCGTTCAGGCTCGCATGGGCCGCCACTTTGGAGAGGGCCGAGGTTTCTTGCTTCGAGCCAGACGGTCGGCGAGAAGCTTGAGCTTGCAGGTCGATGATCGCGGTAATCGCAAACAGCTCTGATAGCAGAGCCGAAGCCAGATCGCGTCGATCGCAGACAACAACCACGGCCATAGCCCCGATCGAGCCATCTTCCTGATTGGTCAGCGGTACGGATAGTACGGCGAATGTCTGTTTGATTCTCTTGGCTGCAAAGAATTTCGCCTGACTGTTTTCACGGTAGCGAGAGCTGAGCATCATCCCGTCGCAGTGACGGCTCCACGCTTTCGTCGCCGAATTGTTCGAAGCGACGTGCTCTTCGACCGTGCCACTATCGACGTCCAGCCGTAAGGCCACGAACGGGCTATTGAACTTCTCCGCGATATACTTCAGCCCGGTCATGTAAGCCGAGCGAAGGCTCGTGCAGCCCTTGAGCGATGCAACCAGATCGGATGCCGAATGAGTCAGTGCCCGCGACTCAGAGGCTTTCTCTACGGGGGGCGATTGTGTGGATTGGCTCATGGTTGTGCGTCTTGATCATTCGATTTCGACGATGACAGCGCCGATTCCAGATCGATCGGAACAATGAACTTGACGCCCACTTCAAACACACCTTCGCTAACCAATCGACAACGCATGCACCTGGCAAACAACGAGCCGACACGCAGATGTTCTTCTGAGAATTCTAGCCAGTAGATATCGCCCGGTATCGCTGGCGAGGGCGAGATCAACATGCACCCCCCGTTCGAAACATCGACCGTCATCGTTTGATAGGCGTAGCGGTTTCGCTCACTGGCGTTCGCCGGTCGAATCACAACGTCGGTTTGAATGTCGATCCGTTCGCTGGTGCGAGCTGAGATCAGCGCACTCTCGGTATTGCCCGAGAGCTCTTTCAGCGCTTCGATCACGTCCATCGCGCCGAGCAAATCGTCGGTGTAGGAAGTAAACATGGCTTACCCGATAGGCCTTCAAGGGACATCACTTATGAAGAAACTATGGGTAAATAGTTCGCAGCCGGGGAACTGTCAAACCGGATAACGTGAAGACAACGGTTAATCGGGTCTTTCGGAGTACGCGGACACAACTTTCAGCCAGCAAGTTCTAACGCTCCCTGCAAGCTAACTTCGGCTGGCTGTCCGGCTGGCGGCATCTGCTCGACCGGCAAAACCTCCTGTTCCTGGTTCGGTTGAAGGGGCCAAGACGTGCCAAAATCGTCCAGTTGAGCAGCGATCACGCCTACACGGAGACCGTCGGCGTGCCTGAGCCTCCGGCAGCCATCCCTATCCTCGCTGCACTCTGCTAGCGGCTAAGACGCTTCTGCCAGTATGCAGCGGTCACTTCGACCTCGCTCAGTTTGTAACTCGTCTAACTGCGGTCGGGTGGACCATTCTCAGCAAGTTAGCCAAACAGCTAAGTTGCAGCGGTCTAGTTTGAGAAATGACACCGCTGTCAGTTCGCCCAGGGCCATAGGCGCTGAGGCTGATGCAACCTCGGCACGCAAGGAGACGAATTGCCAAGAGTACTAATGGCCTTTCTCGCTCCCTTGGCATCTGCGGACGCCGCCGAGCGATGTGACGCCAACCCTGTTCCGGGTTTACTGATTACGAGAACCTAGTCGACGCTGACTCGCAAGAGATCGCGGCTCAGATGCGTACCGAGGCCGTGCTTGAAATTCCGTTTTTCACGTTGTTTGAGTGTCGGCTGAGTATTTTGACCACACGGGGTTGTTGCTTTAGCTGCTCACAACGCTCAGACACCGGGGGCATTGTTCACGATATATCTTTTGGTTCGTCGCAACTTGTGCAATTGACTGTCAGGATGTTCATATGCAATTGGTAGAGACCGTTGAGCACACCCATCAATGACTCTGCTAGTCGTTGTCCTGCGGTGTCGAACGGCGCATCCATCGAGATATCGACGGTCTCGCCGTCTTAGTTGACTTACTTCAGCAGCTCGAAGTCGTTGAGGATCCATGACTTTTCGATGTAGCCTCTAGGTTGCCGAAGTTGGTTTCCATCTTTGCCTCAGCTGGCTTAAAGTCTTTTGCGGTTTCCTTTGCTTCAGCGGTTTTAAATAGGTTGATATCCTGGGCGTCTGAAACGCCAGTTAAGCTGAATGCGAACGCGAAGAAGGCGATCAGCTTGTTAGCTGTCATCTTGATTCTCCAGTTGATTATTTGACTAAGTTGATTTCACCCGGACGCCAGGTTTTGTTGATCCAGGGCTGCAGCGGGCCGTACATTCTCAGTCCGATCCACCAGCTCTTTCCGGGTATGGTTTGCAGCCAGTTGCCTTCCTGTCCCTGCGGCGCTTTCGGCGCGAAGTAAATGTCGTACGAACCGTCGGCGTTTTTCTTGATGCCTTTGTCTTGGCTGCCAAGCGTTGGGAACTGCTGGTCGGTCTGAAGTTGCGAACGCGTTTGCGTATCGTACATGGTGACCGCCCAAAAATCTTTGGCGGGCGGATTCGGCGGCAGATGCAACTTGTAGGTCTTTGAACCGTCGAGCACCTGCTTATTTGAATCGAGCATGTTCAGTCCATAATCCGATCCTTTGCCGGCAACCGTCACGGCCATCGCCGGAGACACACAGATGTAGCCGAAGTGGAAGAGCACCCGCGGATCAAGTCGATAGGCACCGTTGCGAGTGAAGGTCGTATCCTTGTCGGCATAGGCCATGACCCACGTGCTGTCTTTGCCATACAGCAGATTGCCCGGATCGCGTGGGAAGTAACTGATGGCACGAGCGCCGGCGTTGCCGATAGCGGCTGCGTCGGTGAGAATCTTCTTCATCCGCGCGTCGGGATTAAACGGCTTTCCCTTTTCAATACCGATAGCGGCCATCATGCCTTTCGCTTCCGGACCGAGATAACTTTCGGGTTCCGTTTGGATCAAAGCATGTAGCTTTTCAAAGAAGCTGAAGTCGTTCGGCAGGATCGTGTTCATGTTCTTGCCGGAGACGTTGATGAACTTCATCGCCGGCGGTTTGTCTTTCGTCGCCAGTGGATACACCTTTAGACTGTTGCGAATGTTCGCGGACGCAGCTGGAATGGCCTTCTCCAGCGGCATACTTTTGTCCAGATAGCCACGCATAAAGACCCACACGCCGTTGGTCTTTGACGGCACCACGAAGTAGCCCTCAGGCACGTCGCCTTTGTAGCCGGGCGGAAGCACCAGAAACTTGCCGCCCTTGCCCTTATCTGGACCGGCCACACCCAGGTCTGACATGTAATGAAATTCCATGTCGTCCAGGATGCCCAGCATTCCGGGTGGAAGGTCGATCACCGAAGGGCCATCCTTCTGCAGATCGAGAAAACCGACTGCATACATGGTGGAAGTATTCCCGGTCAGCAGTAATGACTCGGAATCCATCAGCGAATCCCAAATGCAGATTTTGTTACACGTGTCGGCACCAACGCTCGCCTGACCTTCACGAAGTGTCGTGACGGACATGGCCGGAATAGAGTTGAGAAATACCTGGACGGCTCGCGACCTATCGAGATAGTCGTAGACCGTCTCCACCGTTTTCGGCCTTGGCACTCCGTCGAAATACTCAAGCGTGCCGAGCGACGTTTCGACCTTGTCCGGAGCCGTGATCGACTTCGGAATGTCGGTCGTCATTTTCAGTTTCGGCGATTGAGCCCAGCAATTGATTCCTGCCAGCGTTACGGACACCGCGACAATTGCGCGCACAACTATTCGTTTGGTTTTCATTGATGGTTCTCTGTCGTTAGTTTGTAGAAAGGTAGGCCAGGACCTGTCCCGGCGATGCGTGTGCCAGGACAGGTCCCGGAGCTACGATGAATTAGTCAACCAACTCCGGATCACCCGGTCGCCAGGTCTTGTCGAACCACGGTTGCTCCGGGCCGTAGAGGCGGATTAGCATGTTCCAACCTTTACCGGGAACGGATTGAATCCAATTGTTCTCTTGTCCCTCGGGCGCCTTGGGGCCGAAGTAGATGTCGAAGGAACCATCGGTGTTTTGCTTCAGGCCTTTCTTGTTGCTGTCGAGGCCCGGAAACCGCTGGTCGGTCTGGAGCTCGGAGCGAGTCTGATTGTCGTAGAGCGTGAACGACCAGAAATCCTTGGCTGGCACCTTGGGCGGCAGATGCACTTTGTAGGTCTTGCTGCCGTCGAGAGCATTGCCATCCGCGTCCATGTAGGCCACGCCGTATTGCGAGCCCTTGCCCACCATCTTCATGGTCATCGCCGGGGTAATGCCCGTCGCGTAGAAGTGGAAATAGCTGCGGGCGTCCAGCACGCGAGCACCGTTGTCCAGGAACTCATAACTCCCACCGGGGAATGGCGTACTCCAGACGCCTTCGCCCTGGTAGAAGTAAAACATTTCGTCTCGAGGACGCGCCGTCAGCGTGCGAACCGTCACGGCACCTACATCTGCGGCCTCGTTGAGGATTCTTCGCATTCGCGCATCTGGGTTGAAAGGCTGCCCCTTCTTGATTCCGATGGATGCCAGCTGCCCCAGGATCTCTGGATCCTGCCCTTCGCTCGGCTCGGCTTGAACAACTTCGTTGATTTCTTCGAAGATCTGATAGTCAGTCCGATGGATCGTATTGAACTCCTTGCCAGAGACGTTGATGAAGTTCATCTTCGGCGGACTCTCCTTTTGCGAGAGCGGATACATGCGGAAAATATTCTTGGTTGTCTCCACAGCCGGCTTGGGATTGCCGTCCACCTGAAAACCTCGCCAGATGACCCAGTTGCCGTAGGTGTCAGACTGGGCGACGTGATAGCCGTCGGGCACATCGCCCTTGTATCCGGGCGGCAGGATCAGAAACTTGCCACCCTTGCCTTTGTCCGGTCCAGCGTTGCCAAAATCAGTAACGTAATGAAACCAATGGCTATCAATGATGCCAAGGACATTCGGAGGAGTTTCGATCACGTATGGCTCGTCCTTCATTTCGAGCCAAGCGACCATGTAGACAGACGTCGTGTTTGGCGTCAGAAAGAGTGTCGTGGAATCCATGAGTTCTTCGAACAGCAGCGCGGTCGTATTGGGCGGACCGAATTCAAGGATGCCCTTTCGCATGCCGCCCATCGAGGCGATCTGGATGCTGTTCAGATAGCTCTGCACACCGCGTTGAAAATCAAGGTTGTCGTAGACTTTTTGAGCCGTCTCTTTGTCGGGCACTCCATCAAACAGTCGCAAAGTGCCCAGCCGCGTTTCCAATTTGTCCGGAGTCGCAATCCCCGGCGGCGTTTCTGTGGTCATTTTCATTTTGGGTACCTGTGCAATTCCGGGAGAAGTCATCGTTAATCCAACGACAAATCCAAGTGTTAATGCGGAGGTTGTTCTGAGTTTCATGAGATGGCCTTTCTATATGTCCAGGAGATTTATTTTTTCTTCGATTTTGGCACGCGCCTCTTCGAACGATTTCCGGAGTCGGATGCTGCCAGCGCCTCGTCACCATAGAGCGTGGATATCCAGATTCGGAGGATCGCTTTCTGAACCAATTCCTGGTTCCCGCGCGGACGACGTCCAAAATGGTGAATCAGCAGATAAGCGTCCATTCGGTTGAGCGCAATGGCTATCGGGCGAGCCTCAAATTTCTTGATCAAGCCGGCGGCTTGATGTTGTTCGATCCGATCCGTGACAGCGACGTCGAAATCATGCAGAAAACCCGTCCAGGCTTTTTCCAACCGGCCATCCATGGGAGCAGCGTCAGAAACGGCACGCAAAATCGGCCCTTGCCGATAACAAACTCCTACCAGTCCAGCCATCGTTTCTTCGAGCAGCGGAATGGGGTCGCCCTCTCCCTCGAACCAGGGCGTGGCAGCCGCAAAGATGTCGTCTTCGATTCCCCGCAGCAGTGCCTCCATCAATTCATGAAGGTCAGCAAAATACTGATAGAACGCCGACCGACTGGTGCCGGCGAGGGACATTAAGTCACCAACCGTCAACTCACGGAAGGGATGCGTCCACAGGAAATCCAATGCACTATCAAGAATCGCTTGCCGAGTTCTTTCGGACTTGCGCAACGCCGAGTTCTCATTCGGATCGTTCCTGCGACGAATCTGAGATTGTTTGGACTCTGACATACCGTCAGATTGTACTGACGTAACGTCACAACCGCAAGGAGGCGTCGGATCCTCGAGACTCGATGGATTCGGCGGTCGAGCACGTAGGGACCTCACGGCATCGAGAGACCACGAGCAAACTCGTAGCGTGCGAGGTGAGGCACAACAATTTTGGTTGCCGGTCGATGCAAAACGAAGTTCATCGTCGCCAGTGGCTTGCAGCGAGCCTGGCGACGGGATTTGAACTCGCTAACCTTCTACTCCACAACGAGTTAAGGTAAGCCGTCTCGCCGCTGGCATGAAGTCACCGGGCTGTTTGAACTGAACCACGAGCGTGACTCGCGCGTGGGCGGCGCGCTGCTGGTACAGTGCCCTCTAACTGCATTGGGCGGAAAGGTATGCGGTTTCAATTGGCGGACGCTAAAGGCGCATAAGTCGCCCAAAAGAAACTTCTCTCGATCGCTCTCAACTTGCTGAGGTTGGACCAATTGCGCCAAGCAAAGCTTGGGAAGGGGGAATGAGATGTAAATTACACCTTTGAAACCTTTCATCGGAACCTTGCGGGTGAGATCCCCGTCCAGTAGAGCCTGACCAGCAACTGGAAGCGAGTGTTGCGTGGTGTTGGAGTAATCTGCGTCACGAAGCGTACACAGCGAATCCGAAAGCCATGCTATTGAGCGTCGAAAGACCCAATCGTGGGAGCCTTTGCCTTTTGGTCACCAGGGGCCACGCTGCTGCACTTTATGGTCTGGTGCAAGCAGTCCTGCCGGCGTCGGTTTGGAACATGTGCAAACGGATGATTGAGGTTCCCCAGGAACTTGGGAGAGTCCTACTTTTTGCTCCTTGGCACTTCCCGGTTGGAGTTACCGGGTTACCAACTCCAGGCTCTGGCAGTGCATTCGTCTGGCAGAGAACGAAATCAACGAGTGCAACCGAGGTATCGCCAAGCGAAGGAAACGAATCGCGGCGAAATGGGTAGTAGGAAGTCGTAGCGCTTTGATAGTACCACAGAAGCAGGGGAACTCGCCCCGGAGGACCCTGTGGAGGAAAGCGAAGCGTCGGTCGGCAGAATTGATTGAGGGAAACATGTCGGGCACATCGAGGCCCGATCCACATGTCACCGTCACTCGATCAGATAACCACGGGGACCATCGTGGATGGTGAACCTGTCGGCTGAGGAACCGGATGCGCTAATGTGCGCACGTCCGGATCTGTGGGAGCCCTGGGTGAGCAATCACCCAGGGCCACCCGGCCGACGCAGCACGCTGAGCAACAATGGCAGCTGGTGCTGCTTTCCAAAAAGCTCCAAAACAACCGGAAAATACGACTTTAGGACAGCCAGTAGTTGTTGTCGAAGTTTCGTTTGACCGTCGACGATCTTGCGTCGCTGCTGGGATAAGTTGGCGATCAGCCGCGTATTTTCGTCGTCAGGCCGCCAGGCCTTCAGCGTCGCGATTCGTTCACGCAGCATGCGCGACAGATACATCGCGTCCGTGGGATCGTTCTTGCCACTGCCAGGATAGCTTTCACGATAGCGGGCCAATTGCTTGGGGTTGACTGGATAGAGCAGCACGTCCTCTCGGAACATGAGCGCATAAATGAGCGCTCCGCGAGACTGCTCCAGCATGATGGCGATGGGCTGCCCGCCGGCGAGCTTGAGCATTTCGCCGACCCAAGCGTCGATGCTCTCGGCCGAGTGCTCGAGCTTTTGGTGGGACCCCTTGCCCTGTCGATCGATGACATAGATGTCGTGCTTCTGGTCGGCCCAGTCCATTCCGATGAACAAACCAGGTTGTGCGGTTGGCTGATTCATGATTCGACTCCTTAGTACAATTGCTAGCTGGTAAATCGGTAGTCCATGCTTCGTCCGGCGGAGTCCTTATAGGGAGCTTTGATGAGCCACATCTGAGTGATCCGTTTTGGGCGAAGCGAGCGACGCGTTCGAAGGTCTGAGGTAAGCCGTCGAGCGGCTAGCGAGTTCATCCGTAACGCCCCGCTGGCTACCGTTTTTACAGAATATCACGCGCGGCTTTGTGATTCCGCATCGTAGAAACTCAGGGCCAGTGAGACGCCACCGTTCCTGCGATAAGCACAAAGCCGAGGGTAATGGAATGCTATAAGCGAGTTGGCCAGTTGCCAAAGTGAGCGAAATCAGATTCCCGTCGCATGCAAGGGGTCGAAATAAATGATGATTGGAAACGAATCGATAGAGAGTGGCATCCTCTCGGTAGATGTTTCACGCGTCGACGATTCGATGGCAAAGACGTTATAGTTTGGCAACGCAACCCTAGTGTTGGGAACCTTACCGATTGGCAAGCAAACTATGGCATCGTGGCGCCGCTCTCTGCGGCGACGTCGGTGGCTGAGCCGTCGACTGGGAAGTTGCTACTGGTGGTATTGGGGGTGACGATGTCTCGCATCGCTCTGCCGAGCTCCACTGAGCGGACGCGTTGTGGCTAACTACTTCCCCATGTGTTGCCACTTTCCGAGCTGCTATTTCCCGCTTAATCAGTGGAAAAGTAGAATAATGGCAATCTATCAGCCCTTGTGTTATGATCAGACGTGAGCTAAAGGCCTGCCCAGTGTGAGAGGCCAGAAGTAGCTTGTCTCTTATCAACGAATCTTTTAAGGAGTCCGCTGAGCGATTTGGCCTCGCTGGGTCCGTCAAACAATCCGTTGGCCGTTTGCTGCGCGGTTCACTACTCCTAACCAGGGGGTTTGAACGATGAAACGCCTGCTCGGAAGTGCAACGACACTGACTGCGATCTTAGTAGTCTTGGTTATCTGTCCATCTGTGCTTGGCCAGACTTTTGACTTTGTTGTCGTCGCCACCACTGACTCGCAAATTCCCGGTGCGCCGGCAGGCACCACGTTCAGCAACATCCCTCGGCCGGCGATTCGTGGCGGCAATGTCGTATTCCGTGGCGAAGGACCCGGCACTGAAGGAATCTATGCCCTCCGCCAAGGCGCACTCGAGGTGCTGGCCGACAAGAATACTCCCGTACCGGGCGACCCCGGGGCAAGCAACTTCATCGACTTTATCGAAAGCCCCACGCTCGACACGTCGTTCAACGTTGCGTTTAAGGGTCAGGGTGCCAGCGGAGTGAAAGGGATCTACGCCGTCGTTGACGGAGAGCTCACGATGATTGCCGACACCAATACGAAGATCCCCATCTCCAATCCCGCTGCCAACTTCACTGACTTTAGCGTACCTTGGATCGATAACGGCAAGGTCGTATTCCGCGGGACTGGCCCGGGCGGCATCGATGGGATTTACACCAATCTAAATGGTAGTCTCCTCAGGGTCGCATCGACCAGCGCGGGCTCTCTTAACGGCACTAGCATCCCGGATGGAGTCGGCGACTTTACCGGATTTGGCAAGTTCTCGAGTGGACCGGCACAGGCGCCGTCGATCGGCGGCGACAGTATCGCCTTCTATGGCGAGGGGACCGGCGGCCAGCAAGGCATCTACGCTAAGATTGGCGGGATTAATGCACCGATCGTCCGCATCGCCAACACGAACACCGCCATCCCCGGTGGCGGCGGGGCAACATTTCCCGGCTTCGACGTGAACGGGGCACTCGGTGCTGCTACCTACGACGACGGCGTGGTGTTTGTTGCGGGGCTTGAAAGCGACCCGTTTCCCAATCGCCTGGGTATCTACAAATGGTGGTCGGGGTCGCTGATGACAATCGCCGATACAAATACAGTCGTCGTAGGAGAAGGGGGAAACCTGACGAGTTTTGGCGAAGGCCAGGGTCTCAGCTTCTACAAGGATGAATACTCTTTTCTAGGAGACGGTAGTTCCATCGGAGGAGGTAATCCATCGCCTCAGGGAATCTATGCAATCCTGGGTGGCCAGCTTGTCAAGGTACTCACGAACGACGATCTGTTGGAAGGTGAATCAGTGGGCGGCATGGGCAGTTACGGCCAGGGGATCGAGGATGGATCCATCGTCTTTAATATCGGAAGTTGGGGCAATACCACGGCCAATGTCGTGGCGATTCAGGAGCACCGCTGGCTAGGCGCAGGCAGCGTTGTCTATGGCGAGCCTGGTAGCGGCGCCGACTGGGAAGACAAGGCCAACTGGCCTTTCGGTGGCATACCGCGCGCGGTCGTCCCCACGATCATCGCTCCCGAGGGTGCAGCGACCATCCATGGTCCCGTTGCGGACACGCAGCTGGCGTCGTTGGAGCTTGGCAGTGGCAACGGCGTCGCGACGCTGTGGCTCAACAATGGCGCCCTGATTACCACCCCGTCGACCACCATCGAATCGAAGGGAGTGCTGGCCGGCGATGGAAGAATTTCGGGGCCTGTCACCAACCACGGTGTTATTCGCCCCGACGACATCTCGACCGGTGCCATCCAGAACCACGGACTCATCGACGTAGCGACCGAGGCATCGCGTCTGAGCGCCGGTAGCTCTGCAATCACAAACAACGGAATTATTCACGGCGACGGAACACTTTCGACTAGTGGTGAGCTTACCAACAACGGAGACATTGATGTCGCCTACCTCACGATTAATAACCAGATCACGAATAATGGGTTACTCAATGCGGCGCGGGTCACTGTTGGGGGGTGTATCTTCAACAATAACGGCGCCGAACTTATGCTCGTTGGCGACGGTGCGGTCATGAGCGGTGACGAATTGCAAAACTCCGGCGTCCTCCGCGGCTCGGGACGAATCGAGGTCAGTGTCTTCGAGAACAATTCCGACGGTGAGGTTCGCGTAGGACCCGGAGATCAACTGCAAATCGGTGGTGCAACGTTTTCCAACTCCGGTCGCATCGAGGCAATCGGTACAACCGTCTCCCCGGCTGAGATCGAGTTCGACGCCGCCGTCACGAACGAAGAGGCCGATGGCGAAATCTTCGCCCGCAACACGCTGCTCCGCTTCAATGGCGGGCTCGAAAACCAGGCCTCCCTCTCCCTAAGCTTTGGCACGTCGGATGTCTTTGGCGACATCTTCAACGTCGACACCGGTACGATCATCATCTCGGGCAACTCCGACGCTACGTTTTATGATGACATGATCAACGATGGCGAATTGCGGACCAGTGCCGGCACGGTGGCTGTGTTTTTCGGCGACGTGAGCGGGTCGGGCTCGTACACCGGCACCGGCACGGTTTTTTTGGAAGGCATGTTCTCGCCCGGAAACAGTCCCGCCGCTGTCAGCTTCGGCGGCGATCTGCACTTCGGCGGATTGGCCAGCCTGGAAGTGGAACTAGGCGGCACAACGGCGGGCACTGAGCACGACCACGTATCGGTAGCCAATGTCGCTTCGCTTGCTGGCACGCTCGACGTTTCGCTCATCAATGGGTTTATGCCGACGGCAGGCGACACATTCGAGATTCTGACCGCCGCGAGCATCCTAGGTACATTGACTCCCGGCGCGCTTCCATCTCTTCCGGGTAACTTACAGTGGTTTGTCAACCACACTAACACTTCGGTAGCGTTAGTCACCACATTCGCTGGTGACTTCGATTTCGACGGCGACGTCGATGGGCGAGATTTTATCGTTTGGCAGCGCAACCCGAGTGTTGGAAACCTTACCGACTGGCAAACTAACTACGGGGAATTTGTCGCGCTCTCAGCAAGTTCTACTGTTGTACCGGAACCGACGACATGGGTGCTATTGCTTACTGCACTTGTAGTTAAGCTTGCAAGACGGCTACGAATCGCCGAATGAGTCTCAAGAACACATTTATGCGTGGCACTGTCAACTAACGACCGTTTTTCGGGGTTCCGGTTCAGGGGTGTGACGTTCGACGATTGCACCCAGACAAGCCGCGAAGGATCGCAAGCGACGCCTACTTCGGTCTAATCGACCTCCCGTAGTTCGTGGATTCCCAAACTGACCGAGGATGGACCAACCTCGGTTTCTTAGCCACTCCTCAAACTGAAGGAGGTGGTGGCGACCTCTGTCTTTGCGCCACCAAATCGACAACAACTAATCCCTGGCTAGCGAAGCCCACTTCGACGAGGCCTTTCGTGCCCAATTTGGACGTGTCATGTGCACGCAAGAGGGTCGTCTAATCTGCGGCCGTCGGCAAGCCGGACCCCAAACACAGCCGGGCTGTGGGATCAAGTTGCCCCTGAGCCCTTAGCGGTGCGAGTTTTGTGGAGGGGGTGCAAGAAAAACTCTCCGTCTTAATTCCTCGGTTTTCATACTCCCCTCTACTCCCCCCTACCCCACTGCGCGAAAAAACTGCCGAGTTTTTGGCAAGAAATACACAACGCATGCCAGCGGCTTACTGGTTATCTCCCAATTTCGGTGTTTTTAAGCTTTTGGTGGGAGTCCTCGCTGAGTGTAATAAATGGGTATGGCCTGATTAGACTTTTGCGTCTGCTCGCTAGAGATCAGAATGGGAACCATGTCCCAGATTCACAATTATTAGTCGCAATGCGATCCGCAGCCACTCATGGCCAGATGCCGGGACCAATACAGCTTTAGAATTCGATCAGTTTAACTTGCCGCGAAAGACAAGCATGACGATCATTATCATTCTTATTCTCTGCGGGTTGGTAATTCTGTCAGTCGCTATACATCTTTCTCTATTGCGTTGCCTGATTTATTTAATCCGCCGCATGCAATCTTTCCCAATTCTCGGCATGGGGATCTCCATGTTTGCCGCAATCTCGGGACATCTTTTCGAAATTTGGATATTTTCACTAGCAATAATGCTGATGTGCTCTGACGTGCGATTCGGCAGTTTTGCCGGTGACGACCAACTCACGAAGGGCGATTACTTCTATTACTCTGCCCTTTCCTATACCTCACTAGGATTCGGGGACGTTTCTCCCGAAGGTGCATTGCGTACTCTTTCCGCTGTGGAGGCCATCACGGGACTGGTACTGATCGCCTGGACTGCCTCCTTTGCGTTCTTGGTAATGCAAGAGTTGTGGGGAAATAAGTCACGATAGTCTTGGACTATCGTGATAGTCTCCTCGGCGCTTGCGACCTCTACTCCCGCCCTAGTCTCAATCCACAATTCATACTCCCTTCTACTCCCCCCCCTACCCCACTACGCGAAAATACTGCCGAGTTTTGGCAAGGAATAACAAGCCTTGCAATCCTCGAAACTTGTGGCTCACTGGTATTTATCGCGGATTAGGCGTTTTTGCGATTTGGCGGCAGTGGTTTCACACCGTAGAGGTCACAAGTTCGAATCTTGTGTCGCCCACTTAAGTTTGAGCCTAGAAATGCAGTGGTTTTTCTAACCTGCCGACGTTCGGCAGTGAGGCGTTTTCCGAAAGCCAAGCGGGTATATACCCGCTTGTGGTTTTCAACAATGGAGAACCCTTACTATGCCGCGTCTAACTCACCAAACCCCCAAGTACCGCAAGCACCGGGCCAGCGGACAAGCCTTCATCGAACTATCTGGTCGTCGCCACTATCTCGGCCCTCACGGCACCAAAGCCAGCCACCGGGAATATGACCGAATCCTCGGTGAGTGGCTGGCAGCGGGACGATCAAACACCTATGGCGTCCCGGCTGATTCTATCACCGTTGTCGAACTCATCGCCCGCTATCTGTCATTTGCCAAGGACTATTACGGCACCCCCAAACGGGGAACCTACAACAACATGCGGCTGGGGATCGCTCCCCTCAAAGAACTGTATGGTCGGACCCTAGCCAATGAGTTTGGTGTCCTGCAATTCAAGGCCATGAGACAGCGATTCATCGGGGAGGATCTTAGCCGCCCTTACATCAACGAGCGGATGCGCCAGATCGTAGCCGTGTTTCGTTGGGGGGCTTCTGAAGGCTTGATTCCCGCCGTTGTTGCCCAGACCTTGGCGATTATCCCGGGACTGAGAAAAGGGCGAAGCGGCGTCCGGGAACCCTCGCCCGTAAAACCCGTGGACCTGTCGATAGTCGAGGACACCCTTCCTCATTTGTCTACAGTCGTAGCAGCAATGGTGAAATTCCAGATGCACACAGGCTGTCGTCCTGGCGAAGTATGCGGTTTGCGTCCTTCCGATGTTGATCGAAGTGGCGACGTATGGGAAGCCAAGCTGACGCAGCACAAGACCGCCCATCATGGCCATCAACGCACCGTCTACATCGGTCCCCAAGCCCAAGCCATTCTGACCCCGTTTCTCCTGAGAGGAGCTGAGGACTATTGTTTCGACCCCAGGGAGGCGACAGAAGAAATGCGAGCAAAACGAGCGGAGGCTCGGAAGACCCCCATCTCCTGCGGGAACCGAGCGGGAACGAAACGCCAGAAGAACCCTAAACGCCAGCCGACCGCCAAGTACACCACTCAAAGCTATGGGAAAGCCATTTATCGGGCTTGCAAGGACAACGACATCCCTGGTTGGTCGCCGAACCAATTGAGGCACAGTTTGGCCACCCGAGTCCGGAGTGAGTTCGATCTGGACGCAGCGAAAACCTTGCTGGGCCATCAATCCATCGGAATCACCGAGGTTTACGCCGAAAAGGATCGGAAAAAGGCAATCGAAGTTGCCAGAATGATTGGTTAGAATTCAGTTCGCCGAGTTCGCGGAGTTATAAACCGCACAGACTGATCGGTGTCATGGGATGCAATCTCCCCCGTGGCACTGGTCGGTCGGCTTGGCTCTAAATAGGAGATTGCAATATGGCTGCTGATAGCGCAAGCCTTGAACAGCTCGAAAGAATAATGGCTTCGCTTGAGGGCTGCGAACACTACGCCATTTCGACCGCCGAAAAACTTGATCCGAACTGGGAAAACTTCAAGCGTCCAGAATGTATCAGTTTCAGTTATAAGAGTGCCTACAACGGGAGGATCGGTTTAGAGAAGCTTAACCATGATACTATAGCTCTTGTACATTCACTCTTGCGGGAGGTTAGAGAAGCACTTGAGGTTTGCCAAAAACTCAAGAAGAACCCTCGTATAATTGATGCCTTGGAATTGGCACATTTAGCTTATTTCGTCGGTATGTCCGATGGATTTCTCAAGAGCTTGATAACCGACGCCTTGATTGATGGTGTTATTATTGCAGGGAAGCGTGGTACAGGCGGCAAGAACTCCAGTAAGCTGGTTTCTCCAGAGCACGAGAAATGGTTGCGTGAAGAATATACTTTATTTCGTGGCCATGGAGCATTATGCGAGAATATATCTTCTGCCCTCTTCAATAAGTACGGCTACAAAGTTCACGCCAAAACTGTGCGTAAGCGACTTCGCGAACTGGGGCTTTGGGAAAACGCTTAGAGGTTTCCTGGGAAAGCTCTTAGAGGCTTCCCTATTCGCCTGATTATAGTCTTCTTTTCGTTTTTCAGTCCATGGCGTTTCGTGTCTAATAAACTCCGCATTGGTCATATCACACCATCACGGAGGAAATCATGGACATCTATTCCGAAGATCGAATTACTCTCAATCAGCTCGCCAAAGAGTGCAACCGCAATCCTAGCACCATCTGGCGATGGCACCTCAACGGCGTACGTGGCGTCAAACTCGAGACTTATGTCGAGGGAGGTTGCCGTTTCACATCCCGCCAAGCCCACCGCAGATTCCAGCAGCGCTGCACGGATGCCGCTAACGGAACTTCTCCGCAGCCTAGGACGTCGATCCAGCGGGAGAGGGATATCGAGCGTGCGGAAAAAGAACTAGCCAAGATAGGCGTCTAACTCACACCACAAAAAAAACCTTGGTGCGCGTTTGGGAGGGCACACCAAGGCCAAAGCAAGGAAGCTTTTATGTTGAATACTAATTCTACCAAGATTCCTAAGAGAACGACAAGCAAACCTAAAAAGCCATCTTATGGGGCTAGGTCCATAAAAGCACTACGGAGATCAAAAGCCGACATTCAGGCTATTCGTGATGCGATGATCGACGTGCTTGCTGAGTATCAGCCGATGACTGTTCGGCAGGTGTACTACCAGCTCGTTAGCCGCGGAGCAATCGCCAAGACTGAGGCCCAATATAAGGGCACCGTTATCCGTTTGCTTGTCGAGATGCGGCGCGATGGCACCATTCCTTACGATTGGATTGCAGACAATACCCGCTGGATGCGCAAGCCCCGCACTTACTCTTCTCTGGCGGGCATGTTGGAGCGGACACAACAGACCTACCGTCGGGCGACGTGGGACAACCAAGACGATTACGTCGAAGTGTGGCTTGAAAAGGAAGCACTGGCAGGAGTGCTCTATCCGATCACTGATCGTTGGGACGTCCCGCTAATGGTGACGCGTGGCTATCCGAGCGTCAGCTACATCTACGAAGCGGCGCGGACGATTGAATATCAGG